>NZ_JMQK01000006.1:0-236593 GCF_000705355.1 Pseudorhizobium marinum | reverse complement strand
GCACGGCTGGCAGCGTTTTCAGCAACAGTCGGGAGGGAGGAAGAGGGTGAAACTGGCGCGAGTGACGGGGCTCGAACCCGCGACCTCCGGCGTGACAGGCCGGCACTCTAACCAACTGAGCTACACCCGCGCATATGTTTCCGCCTTTCGGCGATCCGACGCTCTTGTGAGAACATCGGCAGACTTCGAGGATACGAATGGCGCGAGTGACGGGGCTCGAACCCGCGACCTCCGGCGTGACAGGCCGGCACTCTAACCAACTGAGCTACACCCGCGCATTTCGTAAGGGTCAAGACCCTCCCCGGAGCGGCCTCGACCGCCTCGGATGAGCGGCTAACTAAGAGGTTCGCGAACGGGTGTCAAGCGCGTTTCAAGACAAAAGGATGAAGGGTGCAAGCTTTGCCCACAGCGACCGCGATCCGCCTGCGACGGCACCAAAAAAAATCCGCTTCCGAACAGAAACCCTCTTGCGGTTTCTCCGCGATCCGCATAGATCACGGCCACCGACGCGCCGGACAGGCTCCGCGACGCGAGAGGGCGATTAGCTCAGTTGGTAGAGCGCCTCGTTTACACCGAGGATGTCGGCGGTTCGAGTCCGTCATCGCCCACCATTTTCTTCAATCATATAGTTTTTTTGATTGCTTCGACGTAATTAGCCGTCAAAGGCGGAATACCTCCCTCCATGCGCGGGATGCTGCTCGGCGCATTTTGGCCCTCGATTGCCTCGCCTGATTCCCTGTGTTGGGTTTGCTACATCCTGGAGTTCAGCCAGTGACAGCTGCGTGCAACTACAATGCTGTTTTCGCTTAAAGCACAAGCAACTCCCTTTCCCGTTAGCGGCGCTACCCTTACCTCCGCCCGATCGGCCTGGTAGTTTGAATGTGGATGGCTGCGTGACAAGATTGTTGAAACGCTTAAAAGTCTGCATTGTTGCGCGAACAAGGGATATCGGTCTGATGCCAGACGCCGACAAGCTACGCAGCGAGCAGTTGCCTAATGCGCCTCATCCTCGCGTGTTTGCTGATGCCGCTGGACCCATACTGTCTCGGTTAGATCGAGAGCTGGCGGGTCCGTCGTCCCTGTTTCATTACACCAGCGCCGCTGGATTGCTGGGCATCGTTTCCGAACACAAACTGCGTTTTTCCAACGCCCTCTTTCTGAATGACGGCTCGGAGACCGCTCATGGTGTCTATATGGCGGCGCACGCCATCGACATCTTTATGGCGGACAAATCAGACGATGAGAAGGTTCTGTCCAACTCTCTCAAGGAAGCGATAGCGAACGCTATGTATGCCTACCAGCCCGTGGTGTTTTGTATGAGCGAGGAGAACAACCTCTTCAACCAGTGGAGAGATTACGGAAACGACGTTACCCCCTATGCCATAGAATTTGACAGGTCGGTCTTCTACTTCAACAATACCTTCAATTTTGAGGCGTTATTGTTCAAGGTAATTTATGACCGACACCAACAGATCGCGCTGCTGCTAGAATTGGCAACGGAAATCTACAACCGAGCCTCCGGAATCGAAGACACCTCCCTAGATGACAACGCCAAAGGCATCCTTGTTCGTGATGCCGCCGAGGAATTCGTTAGGCTGATCTGGCGATTTAAAAACCAAGCTTTCCAATCGGAGAGGGAGTGGCGTCTGATGAGCACGACGACATACCTTGAGTCTCGAGCTCTTCCGCAGTTCAGAACCAGTAGCTTAGGGGTTGTCCCGTATTGGGAAAGGTCCGTGCAAGGAACTGACAAGCGCTTGCCCATTAAAAGCGTTACCGTAGGTCCAACTCCATACGGCGCGGCGAGCAACCTCGCCTTGGGAGCATTTCTGAAGCACCACGGCTACGATGTCCGCACCGAGTATTCAACCATCCCTATCCGTAGATAATGCTCTCGCGTTGCCTATGCACAGAGCGTAGCAACACCCCCCCTCACAACCGCACCACATCCACCCCATCCCCCAGCTCCCGCTTCGCCGTCTCCACCACGCTCGTCTGGTGGGTAAACAGCAGCGTCTGATGCGTCTCGCCGGCGGCCGCCAGCGTGCGGAGGCCCGCGGCGGTGCGGTCGTCGTCGAAGGTCTGAAAAATGTCGTCGAGCACCAGCGGGGCCGGCTCGTTGCGGCGGCAGTAGTCCTCCAGGAAGGCAAGCCGCAGCGCGAGATAAAGCTGGTCGCCGGTGCCTTCGCTCAAGCCTAAAAGCGGCACCTGCTCGCCCGTCTGGCGCTCGACGGCAAGCTGCAGCTCGTCGCGCTCGTCGTAGACCTGCAGGAGGCGCGCGAAGCGGCCGCCGGTGAGGCCGGAGAACAGCTCCCCTGCCCGCTTCATCACCGGGTCGGCCTGGCGCTCGCGGTAGGCCTCCATCGAGGACGACAGAAGGCTGGCGGCGAGCTTCAGCACCACCCAGCGGCGGGCAAGCTCTTTGGCTTCCGTCTCGGCGGCGAGCTTCTGGAAGACGGCGCGTTCGGCGCCGACGCCGGTTTCCAGGTCGCGGCGGCGGCGCTCGTTCTCGGCCTGCAGGATGCCGAGCGCATTCATGCGCTCGATCAGCCGGTCCTCGCCGGCCGTCAGCCGATCGATCTCCAGCCCGGCGGCAATCCTGTCGAAGCCCACGAGTGCCGCGCGGATCTCCTCCTCCGAGGCGCCGCCGGCGTGTTCGGCAAAGCGGTCGCGGCAGTTGCGCAGCTCCCGCTCCAGATGCTGGCGCCGGCGCAGGTCGTCGAGCACCTGCGGCAGGTCCTCCGGCGTTTTCTGCAGTCGCGCGGCGAGGCGCTCCGCTTCCTGCGCCAGGTCAGCCTGCTCGGCCGCAAGCCGGGTGAGCGTCAGCCCGACGCGCTCCAGTTCGGCCGTGAGTGCCGCGCGGTGCTTGTTCTCCGCCGTCTCCGCCATCAGCCGCTCGTGCAGGAGGCTTGCCGCCACTTCGGCGGGAACCCCGGCGAGATCGGGGGCGACGGCCGCCACGGCCTTGGCGCTTGCCGCCTCGAAGGCCTCCATGTCGCGCATCATGCCGCGCACGCGCCGCTCCCGGTTCTGCCGCTCGAAGAGCGTTTCCGGCACCGTGCGCCAAGCCTCGAGGGCCGCCAGCGCCATGGGCGGCTCGGCATCCTCCGGCAGGCCGACGGCCGTCAGCGCGCTCGCAAAGCCCGATTGCCAGCGGGCGATCTCGTCGAGCAGGCCCCGCTCGCGCACCTCGAGACGGGCAAGCGCCTGTTCGGCCATGGCCCGCTTCGTCTCGCCGGCGCGGCTTTCCACCCAGGCCTGGGCAATCTCGGCGAGGCGCCGCTCCAGCCCGCGGGCGATCGCCGTGGTCGGCAGGGCGGCGGCGGCAAAGCCGGTCGCATCGGCAAGCGACAGCAGCGCCGGGCGTACCCTGTCCTCCTTCAGCTTCAGCGCCTCCAGCTCGTCGCGCAGCGCATCGCTCTCGCGCAGCTGGCGGAAGAGTTCGTCGACGCCGCGGCGCCAGTCGATCATCCGCTCCGGCACCACCGGACGGATGCCGGCGGCGCGAAAGCCGTCCTCATAGTCGGTCAGCTCGTCGGAGAGCGTGATGTCGGCCTCCCTCGCCTGTTTGCGGGCGACCGTCAGGCCCTGCTCCAGCTCGCTTTGCCGCAGCGTAAGTTGCGCATGACGCGATACACGCTCTGCATCCGCCAGCGCCGTGTCGGCCAGCGCGTCGGTCTCGGCGATGGCGCCCGCCAGCCGGTCGAAACCTGAAGGGTTCGGTGTGGTGCGCAGATCGATGAGAAGGCTGTCGCGTTCGGCGCGGCTTGCCGCAAGGTCTTCGCGGGAAACGATTCGGCCGGTGCCTTCCAACGCGGCCAGCTGGTGCGTCGTCTGTGCCGCCTCCTCCTCCAGCGCCGTCACCCTTGCGGTCGCCGCCTTCGCCTGCAGGCGGGCCTCCTCGATGCGGCGGCGGTGTTCGGCGAGCGTGCCGGCTTCCGGCAGCGGCAGGGCGAGAAGCGCGCGCAGATCCGTGACCGCCGGGACAAGGCGGGCCATGGCGGCAGCCAGATCCGATTCGGCGCGGGAGAGGCGCACCTGCAGCGTCTCGGCGCGCTGCAGGTCGGCAAGCTCCGGCTGCAGGGCCGCCAGCTGTTCCGTCCAGGGTTTCGGGTCTAGCAGCCGCCGGTCGGGGCCGCTCTCCTCCATCCGCCGCAGCGTGTCGTGCTCCTCCTCGATGCGCTCGCGGACATCGCGCAGTGCGCGGTCGAGCTTTGTCCCCTCCTCCACCAGCGTGCGCAGCCGCGCCAGATCGGCATCCGGCGGCTGGCCGCTTTCGAGGTCGGCGACACCGGACAGGCCGAGGCGTCTAGCTGCCTGGGCCAGCCGCTGGTCGAAATCCTCCACCTCGGCGCGCACCCGGCCGATATCGTTGCGGGCATTCACATAGGCGCCGATGCCTGAATGCGCGGCCATGATGGCGGCGGAGGCCGCAAGCAGCGGATCGTTGACGTGGATGGCGCGCAGATCGTCGGAAAATTTTGCCCGGTCGGCCTCCGACGCCCGCAGCGCCGCCTCGTTCTCGCGCAGGCGGTCGAGCAGCAGGGAAAGCTCGGCTTCAAAATCCGCCGGCAGTCCGGCCAGCCCCTCGAACTGCGCCAGCTGCTCGCGCTCCCGGTCGATCTCGCGGATGATCGGGTCGAGCCGCTGCAGCAGGCGCAGATGCTCCAGCGCCCGCTTCGTCTCCTGCCGCTCGGAGGAGACGGTTTGCAGATCCGATTCGATCTGGCGTTCTTCCTTCACCAGAGCGGTCCAATCCCCTGCTCTCAGCTCTTGCAGACGCTCCGCCTTACGGGCCTCCTCGTGGGTGTCCAGCACCTGGTAGAACAGCCGGTCCTTGGAGCGGCGGGGCGCATAGATGAGATCCGCCTCCGCCTCCAGCGTCTTGCGCATCTCGGACAGACCCGTGAGCCCGGAGGCTGCGGAAAAGAGCAGGCTGCCGATCTCGCCGCCGCTCTTCAGCATGCTCTCGCCGCCCGCCCGCAACGACGCGGAGTTGAGGCCGAAGGCGCGCTCGAAGACGTCGCGGCTCAAGCTGCCGAGGAAAGGCGTCAGCGCATCGTCGGCCAGCGCCTCCTCGGCGTCCGTTGCGGCAAGCAGCGTGCTCTTGCGGCCCCGGCGGCGGCGGAAGGTCAGGCTCGCGCCATCGCGCGAGGCGACCTGTGCCCCGACGCGCAGGGAGGCCGGGTCGTGCTGGAAGCTGTATTGCGCCGCCGTCGGGAAGCCGAACAGCAGGTCGGAGATGGCCGAGAGCGCCGAGGACTTGCCGGCCTCGTTGGGCCCGTAAACGATGTGGAGCTTTGCATCGGCGCGAAACGCCAGGCTGCGGTCGGTGAGCGCGCCGTAGCGCAGGATGTCGAGGCGTTCGAAGCGCATCAGCCGGCTCCTCCCGCGCGCCCGATCAGGAGCTCGCGGGCCTCCGCCAGCAGGGCAGCGGCATCGTCCCCAAGCGCCAGTTCCCGGGCGCCGATGCCACCCGGCAGGCGCGCGGCAATCTCCGCCAGCCGGGCCTCGGCCTCCTCCAGCAGTTCGGGCGGCAGCGCGCCGGAGATCAGGCCTTCGAGGCCGAGGCCTCCGGCCAGTGCCGCTGTTGCGCCGGGCGTGCCGGCATCCTCGACGCGCACGTCGAGCTTTTCCAGCCAGATGTCCTCGTGGCAGCGGTGGCAGGCCGCCTGCGCCTCGTCCTTGAAGTCCTGCGCCCGGGCGAGCAGCTCGCGGCGGTAGCGGCTCTTGCCGGTCAGGCGGATGCGCAGCGCCAGCGGCCGGCCCTCCATGACCTCGGCGACATGCTCCAGCGCCGCCTCGATGCGCCGCAGGATCGCCGGAAGATCCTCGTCCGGCTCGACCGTGACGGTGGCTTCGGCAAAACGGGCGCCGTCGGTGATGATCCGCTCGTGGCGGATCTCGCCGTCCTCGACAGTCACGAGGACTGCCCCCTTGGCGCCCTGCTCGCGGATGCTGCGTCCCTGCAGATTGCCCGGGAAGACGATCAGCGGGTCCTCTGCCACCACCTCGTAGTCATGCACGTGGCCGAGCGCCCAGTAGTCGTAGCCGCGCGAGCGCAGGTCCTCGACGGAACAGGGCGCATAGGTCGCATGCGGCTCGCGGCCCGTCAGCGAGGTGTGCAGCACGCCGATGTTGAACCAGCCGGGCTGCGGCGGCGGATAGGCGAGCGACAGGTTCTCCGTTGCCGAGCGTTCGGCAAACCCTTGGCCGTGCAGCGCCACCTTCAGATGGTCGAGCGTGAAACTGCCGGGCTTGTTGACGGGAAACTCGCGGACGTTCTTCGGCAAAGTGATCGTCTTGGTGATGACGCTTTCGGCGTCGTGGTTGCCCTTCAGGAGGAAGACCGGGATGCCGGCCCGCTCCAGGCGCGCGACCTCGCGGTTGAAGAAGAGGCCGATCTTGTTGTCCTTCCAGTCGCCGTCATAGACGTCGCCCGCCACCAGGAAGAAGTCCACCTGCCGTTCGAGCGCCTGGTCGACGAGCGTGGAGAAGGCCTTGCGGCTTGCCTCCAGAAAGAGCTCCGCGACGGCGGCATCCTTCATGGCCAGCCCCTGGAAAGGGCTGCCGAGGTGCAGGTCGGCGGAATGGATGAAACGGAAGGAGGACATCGAATCGCTTGCTTTTGTTGTCTCTGCTGAGCAGGTGTTTTAGGCAATTGCCGGGCATGGCGATAGCGCGGGTATTCGGCCTGTGGACAGCCTGCCGATATTACGGAGGACTTCATGAGACAGCACGCGTTCGGGCGCACATCCTTCACCGTCAGCGAAATCGGCTTCGGCGCCTGGCAGATCGGCGGTTCCTGGGGCGACGTCAGCGAAGAGGACGGTGGCGCGGCGCTGGAAGCCGCGCTTGACGCCGGCGTCACCTTCATCGACACGGCCGACGTCTATGGCGACGGGCGCTCGGAAAAGATCATCCAGGGTGTGCTCGCCGCCCGTGGCGGCGACCGTCCTATGGTGGCCACCAAGGCGGGACGCAGGCTGAGCCCGCACACGGCGGACGGCTATACCAAGGCGAACCTCGAGGCCTTCATCGACCGCAGCCTTGCCAATCTCGGCGTCGAGACCCTCGACCTCGTGCAGCTGCACTGCCCGCCGACGGAGGTCTTCTACCGGCCGGAGGTGTTCGGCGCGCTGGACGACCTGCGCCAGGCCGGCAAGATCCAGAGCTACGGCGTCAGCGTCGAGAAGGTCGAGGAGGCGCTGAAGGCGATCGAATATCCCGACGTCGTCAGCATCCAGATCATCTACAACCTCTTCCGCCAGCGTCCGGCCGACCTGTTCTTCAAGGAGGCCAGGCGCAAGAACGTGGCGGTGATCGTCCGGGTGCCGCTCGCCAGCGGCCTTCTGTCCGGCAAGATCAACCGCGAGACGGCGTTCGCGGCCGACGACCACCGCAGTTTCAACCGCCACGGCGAGGCCTTCGACGTCGGCGAGACCTTTGCCGGCGTGCCCTTCGAGGTCGGCCTCCAGGCCGTGGAGGAAGTTCGCAAGCTGGTGCCGGCGGGCGCTTCCATGGCCGCCTTCGCGCTGAAGTGGATCCTGACGAACGAAGCCGTTACCGTGGTCATTCCCGGCGCCCGCAACGCCGAGCAGGCCCGGTCCAATGCCGCCGCCGCCGATCTGGCAGCGCTCTCCGACGACGTGATGACGGCGACCAGGGAAGTCTACGCGCGGCTGATCGCGCCGCATGTCCACCAGCGCTGGTAGCAGGACAAGGCTCGCTACAAACAGAAAGGCCGGGCATCGCTGCCCGGCCTTTTTGATTCGATCTTGAAGAGATCAGTTGGTGATATTCAGGTCGACCTGCCAGAACAGCGTCTCGCCGGAGGAGTCATCGACACCGTCGTTGTCGGTAACGGCATAGGCCGTGCCGGCGGCGTCGAAGGCAAAGCCTTCCAGCTTGTCGACGGCGTAGCCGTTGGTCGCGGCCTTCAGGTCCGGCAGGAAGTCGTGGACTTCTTCCTTGGTGACCGTGGGCAGTTCCTCGCCGATCTTGCCGGGCTTCAGGTCGGCGATCGCAACGCGATAGAGCTTCTTCAGCTTGGCATTGTCGCCGATCTGATTGTCGCGCTCGACGATGTAGACGTAATCGCCACGGGCGGTGATTTCGGAAAGACCGACCCAGCCGGCTTCCGTCTTTTCGAGCGGATAGTGGACGGCGCCCCATTCCTTGGACTTCGGATTGTAGGAAACGAGCTTGACCATGCCCTTCCCGTCGTCCTTCCACTCGCGCTGGACGGCCATCCAGAGCGTCATGTCATCGCCGGTGCCGACGGAGGTGATGCCTTCGAGGCCGAAGCGGGTCTGGCCTGCAAGCAGTTCGACCGGGAAACCGATCTCCGACTTGATCGCGCCCTTGGCATCGACGTTGTAGATGCCGTGGCCGGTGAGCTTTGCCGGGTCGCCTTCGGAGGCCAGCCAGAAGCCGCCCTTGCCGTCGAGCGCGATGCCTTCGATGTCGAGCTTCTGGGCCGCGGCGCCACCGCGGGTGACCGGAAGCGCCGAGGTGATCATGGCCGGCTTCTGGGTTGCGTCGATCGTGAAGATCGTCGGCTGCGCACCGTAGAAGCTGTCGTTGACGGCGTAGAGTGTGCCGTTCTTTTCGGCATCGCCGACGAGACCGGAGAGCGCACCCCAGCCGATCGGCGCACCGTCGACCATGGCGGACTGGATCGTCGGATAGGCTGCTTCGCCTTCCGCCAGTTCGTAGAGCATGACGTGCGAGCGGGCGCCGCCATCTTCACCGAGATCGGCCTCGTTGGAGGTCGCCAGCAGGTTGCGGGCCGGGATGGCGATCGCGCTTTCCGGCGAGATGCCGGAAGGCAGCAGCTGCACCAGTTCCGGCTCGGCGCCTGTGTCCTTGTAGACGGCAACGATCGACGAGCGCTCGGCCATCACGAAGAAATACTTCTGGTCGCCGAAGGTCGCGGCTTCCAGGCCTTCAGGCTCGACGCCCTTCGACTTGGCGCGCTTGTCCGGGAAATGACCGATCTGGGCGATCGCCAGCTCGAGCGACGGGCCGGATTCGTAAAGCACCTTGCCGGTCTTGTCGAAGATCGTGAAGCCGCGCGATCCGCCCTTGTAGTCGCCTTCGTTGGCAATCACGAAACGGTCGTCGTCCAGCCACTTCAGGGCATCCGGCTCGCGTGCAACAGCTTCCAGCTTGCCGGTGAACTTCAGCGCACCGTCCGACTTGGTGTCGACGCCGTCGAGATCGACCGTGCCGGCGGAGAAGTGGGTCTTCACTTCGCCCGTCTTGCCGTCGATGATGACGATGTGGTTGTTCTCCTGCAGCGTCAGGGCGATTTCGCCGAGGCTGTTGATGGAGACGAATTCCGGCTCCGGATCGTCACCGGCTACATCGGCAAGACCGGTCACGTCGACATGCTTGATCGAACCGCAATCCGCTACGCCGTCCTTCAGCGTGATGATCGCCAGGTCGCCGGCAGGCATCTGCGGGATTTCGCCGTCGTTGAGATCCTCGTCGCGCTCGTTCTCGATCGCAATTGCCGCGAAGCTCTTGTCTCCGGAGATGGCAACCGAGTCTGGCTGGCCGCCCAGGTCGCAACTGGCTTCGATCGACTTCGATGCGATATCGACGACGACGAACTTGCCCGACGGCTTCACGAAGCTTTCGGACGTGTTGACGGCGACCAGAACCTTGGAACCGGCAACGGTAACGGATGTGGGTTCGCCATCCATCATCAATGCACCGGCAGCCTTCGGCGCCTTGGCATCGGTGATGTCGACAAAGCCGATGCCGCCGAGCGGGCTGTCGGAATAGATCAGCGTATTGCCGTCCTCGGACGCGGTGATGATCTCGGCCGATGTCGGCGTCAGCTTTTCCTTGTCGGTCGGCAGGTTGGAAGCGACGGGGAACGACGCGATGCGGTTGAAGACCGGATCGGCAGACGCGGGAAGTGCAGCGGAAGCAAGCAGTGCCGCAGTCAGTGCGGCGCGTACGGAAATTCTCATGGGAAGCCCTCCTGTCCATGAAGCGAACAAGGGCGCTTGTGCGGCACGTGCGTGACAGGCAGATGACACGCCAATCACGTTAGACGGTGCTGAATAACACCCGTCACCAGAACGAAAAAAGGCCCGGACAACTCCGGGCCTTCCAAGACGACAAGCGGCAAAGCCTTACTTGTTGTTGACTGCGTCCTTCAGGCCCTTGCCGGCCGAGAACTTCGGCACGTTGCGTGCCGGGATGTCAACTTCGGCGCCGGTCGAGGGGTTGCGACCCTTCGATGCTTCACGCCGGGAAACGGAAAAGCTGCCAAAACCGGCCAGGCGGATATCGCCGCCATTCTTCAGTTCGGACTGAACAGTCTCAAATACGGCGTCGACAGCCGAAGCGGCATCAGCCTTGGAAAGGCTAGCCTTTTCCGCAACTGCGGCAACCAGTTCATTCTTGTTCATGTTTCCACCCTTTCAAACGGTATTGAAACGACTCAAGTTTAATCGGGCCCAGCACAAATCGGTGTGAGCCTTCCCCCGTCACAAGCGCCGCTATCGCCTGAAAAACAAGAGGTATGAAGCCCTTTTCACCAAAAAAAGCCGGCTTCTAACCGGCTTTTTTCGTTATCGTGCCAATTTGGCATAGTCCCAGCCCCCACATATTGGGGGCAAGGGTGTCAGTGGGCGAAGGTGCTTCCCGGTTCGTCGACACCGTCGACCGTGGCGATGACCGGAGTCTCGACGGTCCCATCCCATTCGATGGGCTCGGGCTTGCGCAAAAGCGCATGCTCGATGACTTCGCCCATCCGGGAAACCGGGATGATTTCCATGTTGTTCTTCACGTTGTCCGGGATCTCGGCCAGATCCTTGGCGTTCTCTTCCGGGATCAGAACCTTCTTGATACCGCCGCGAAGGGCTGCGAGCAGCTTCTCCTTGAGCCCGCCGATCGGCAGGACCCGACCGCGCAGGGTGATCTCGCCCGTCATCGCGACGGTCTTGTCCACCGGAATGCCGGTCATGATCGAGACGATCGCCGTGGCCATGGCGACACCGGCGGACGGACCGTCCTTCGGGGTGGCCCCTTCCGGCACGTGCACGTGGATGTCCGACTTGTCGAAGCGCGGCGGCTCGATGCCGAAATCGACTGCACGCGAACGGACGTAGGACGCCGCCGCCGAAATCGATTCCTTCATCACTTCCTTCAGGTTGCCGGTGACCGTCATGCGGCCCTTGCCCGGCATCATGACGCCTTCGATGGTCAGCAGCTCACCGCCGGCTTCCGTCCAGGCAAGACCGGTGACGACACCGACCTGGTCCTCGCCCTCGGCTTCGCCATGGCGGTACCGCGGAACGCCCAGATAATCGGCGATGTTGGCAGCCGTGACATGGATCGACGTCGACTTGCCCTTGATGATCTCGGTGACCGCCTTGCGGGCAAGCTTCATCAGCTCACGCTCGAAGTTACGGACACCGGCTTCGCGGGTGTACTGCTGGATCACCGACATCAGCGCATCGTCGCTGACCGAGAACTCGTTCGGCTGCAGCGCATGCTCCTTGATCGCCTTCGGCAGAAGGTGACGCTTGGCGATTTCCCGCTTTTCATCTTCCGTGTAACCGGCGATGCGGATGATCTCCATGCGGTCCATCAGCGGTGCCGGGATGTCCAGCGTGTTCGCCGTGGTGATGAACATCACGTCCGAAAGGTCGTATTCGACCTCCAGGTAGTGGTCCATGAACGTCGAGTTCTGCGCCGGATCCAGCACTTCCAGGAGTGCGGACGACGGATCGCCGCGGTAGTCCTGGCCGAGCTTGTCGATCTCGTCGAGAAGGAACAGCGGGTTGGACTTCTTCGCCTTCTTCATCGACTGGACGACCTTGCCGGGCATCGAGCCGATATAGGTGCGGCGGTGGCCGCGGATCTCGGCTTCATCGCGAACGCCGCCGAGAGCCATGCGGACATACTCGCGGCCGGTCGCCTTGGCGATCGACTGGGCAAGCGATGTCTTGCCGACGCCCGGAGGGCCGACGAGGCACAGGATGGGACCTTTGATCTTCGCAGAGCGGGCCTGCACTGCCAGATACTCGACGATCCGTTCCTTGACCTTATCGAGGCCGAAGTGGTCCAGCTCGAGGACCTTCTCGGCGTGGTTGAGATCGGTCCTGACCTTCGACTTCTTGTTCCACGGGATCGACAGGAGCCAGTCGAGGTAGTTGCGCACGACGGTCGCTTCCGCGGACATCGGGCTCATCGACTTCAGCTTCTTCATTTCGGCGTCGGCCTTTTCGCGGGCCTCCTTCGAAAGCTTCGTCTTGGCGATGCGCTCTTCCAGTTCGGCCATCTCGTCGCGGCCGTCCTCGCCGTCGCCGAGCTCCTTCTGGATCGCCTTCATCTGCTCGTTCAGGTAGTATTCGCGCTGGGTCTTCTCCATCTGGCGCTTGACGCGCGAGCGGATGCGCTTCTCGACCTGGAGAACCGAGATCTCGCCTTCCATGAAGCCGAGCGCCTTTTCCAGACGGCCCTTGACGCTGACCGTCTCGAGCATCTCCTGCTTCTCGGTGATCTTGATGGAGAGATGCGAGGCGACCGTATCGGCAAGCTTCGAATAGTCCTCGATCTGGCTGGCAGCACCGACGACTTCCGGAGAGATTTTCTTGTTCAGCTTGACGTAGTTCTCGAACTCGGAAACCACGGAGCGCGACAGGGCCTCGACCTCGACGGGATCTTCTTCCGGCTCGTCGAGCACGGAAGCCTTTGCCTCGTAGAACTCCTCGCGGTCGGTATAGCTGGAGATCTTGGCGCGCGAGCGGCCCTCGACCAGCACCTTGACGGTGCCGTCGGGCAGCTTCAGCAGCTGCAGGACGTTGGCGACCGTTCCGACCTCATAGATTGCCGAAGGCTCGGGATCATCGTCACCGGCATTGATCTGGGTGACCAGCATGATCTGCTTGTCGGAGCCCATGACTTCTTCGAGGGCCCGGATCGACTTCTCGCGACCGACGAAAAGGGGGACGATCATATGCGGAAAAACCACAATGTCGCGCAGGGGCAGCAGCGGGAAGGTATCGACGCTTGGTGCCTCGGACGTTGAATTTGTCATTCTTCTTCCTTTCATATCCCGTTACCGGGATTGCCCCAGACCACTCATCCGGGGATTCCACTTGAGCCGCAAGTGGAGTGTCTGACTGATGATTTCAAGCCTCGTTCACCCTTTGCCCCCGTCGACAGCCGACGGCGCCAGGAGCGAGGAACGCAGGTACTCTGTATGCCGGAGATGGCGCTTCAAGCAATCATTGCCTGGGCCGCCATCAGCGCCGGCGATTCCCGATCTCAACTCATACCCCCAAATCGGAAGCGAGCGAAGCGCTATCCACCATATCACAGTTCGATGACGTCGCCGAACCGAAAGGCGGAAACGAAAAGAGGCCCTTGCGGGCCTCTCACGTTACCTGTCGAAGTGGGTATCAGGCCGAGACGTTGGTCTTTTCGTCCTGCCGATCGGCATAGATGTAGAGCGGACGGGCATTGCCGCGCACGACATCCTCGGAGATGACCACTTCCCGCACGCCTTCCAGCGCCGGGAGTTCGAACATGGTGTCGAGCAGGATCTTCTCCATGATGGAGCGCAGTCCGCGGGCACCGGTCTTGCGGGTGATCGCCCGACGGGCAATCTCGCGCAGGGCGTCCTCGTGGAACGTCAATTCCACGTCTTCCATCTCGAACAGGCGCTGGTACTGCTTGACCAGTGCATTCTTCGGTTCCGACAGGATCTGGATCAGCGCATCGGCATCGAGATCTTCGAGCGTCGCCAGAACCGGCAGACGACCGATGAATTCCGGAATGAGGCCGAACTTGACCAAGTCTTCCGGCTCCAGCTCGCGCAGAACCTCGCCGACGCGGCGATCATCTTCTGCCTTTACGGTCGCACCAAAGCCGATCGAAGTCTTCTCGCCGCGGGCGGAGATGATCTTGTCGAGGCCGGCAAATGCACCGCCGCAGATGAACAGGATGTTGGTCGTGTCCACCTGCAGGAACTCCTGCTGCGGATGCTTGCGACCGCCCTGCGGCGGCACCGATGCCACGGTGCCTTCCATGATCTTCAGAAGCGCCTGCTGGACGCCCTCGCCCGACACGTCGCGGGTGATCGAAGGGTTGTCCGACTTGCGGGAAATCTTGTCGACTTCGTCGATGTAGACGATACCGCGCTGCGCGCGCTCGACGTTGTAGTCCGCCGACTGCAGCAGCTTCAGGATGATGTTCTCGACATCTTCGCCCACGTAGCCGGCTTCCGTCAGCGTCGTGGCGTCGGCCATGGTGAACGGCACGTCGATGATGCGGGCCAATGTCTGGGCAAGATAGGTCTTGCCGCAACCCGTCGGGCCGACCAGCATGATGTTCGACTTCGCCAGCTCGACGTCGCCGCCCTTGGATGCATGCGCCAACCGCTTGTAGTGGTTGTGCACGGCGACCGAGAGGATGCGCTTTGCCTGCTGCTGGCCGATGACGTATTCGTCGAGAACCTTGATGATGTCCTGTGGGGTCGGCACGCCTTCGCGCGACTTCACCATGGAGGTCTTGTTCTCTTCGCGGATGATGTCCATGCAAAGTTCGACGCATTCATCGCAGATGAACACCGTCGGTCCGGCGATCAGCTTCCGGACTTCGTGCTGGCTCTTGCCGCAAAACGAACAATACAGGGTATTCTTGGAGTCGCCGCCGTTGCTGCCGCTGACTTTGCTCATATCACTTTCCTTCCAGCACTCCGCTCTCCCGTTTCCGGGTGCGGTCCACTCTTGCTTGCCGCCACGTTCACCTTGCGTGACAACGCGCCGGCCTTGCCTGGGGTACTTCTACCGGTCTGGACGCCGGTCCGGATCGGCGGCAACGAATCCCCTTCAGAATACCAAATGCTATGCGGCAAAAATCTACACAACATTAACTGGTACTAATACCGCTTTCCTTGCCGGTTGAAACCCCTGCGCCGTCACATGCGGGTGACATTGGAAAGCGATACTAGAAGATTAATTCGCCGGAGCGCCCTCAAGTTCCTCACGCGAGGTAAGGATCTTGTCGATGACGCCCCATGCCTTGGCCTCGTCCGCGTCCATGAAATGGTCGCGATCGAGCGTCTTTTCAACTTCCTCGTACGTCCGACCGGTATGTTTCTCGTAAACCTGGTTCAGACGACGCTTCATTTTCAATATGTCGCGAGCGTGGCGCTCGATATCGGAGGCCTGCCCCTGGAACCCGCCCGAAGGCTGGTGCACCATGATGCGCGAGTTCGGTGTCGCGAACCGCATGCCGTTGGCGCCAGCTGCCAGAAGCAGCGAGCCCATCGAGGCAGCCTGGCCGATGCACAGCGTCGAAACGGCCGGACGGATGAACTGCATCGTGTCGTAGATGGCCATGCCGGCGGTCACGACGCCACCCGGCGAATTGATGTAGATCGCAATCTCTTTCTTCGGGTTTTCGGCCTCGAGGAAGAGAAGCTGCGCGCAGACCAGTGACGCCATGTGATCTTCGACCGGGCCCGTCAGGAAGATGATCCGTTCCTTCAGCAGCCGCGAATAGATGTCGTACGACCGCTCGCCGCGATTGGTCTGTTCGACGACCATCGGGACCAGAGCCATGGCTGTATCGACGGGATTTCTCATATCAGTCCTTTGTCATCGCTTGCCCGGGCGGAGAAGCCCCGGAATCAAAGTGGAATAGGTCAATCCCTACATAGAGTGTCAAGGGCAGGCACTTCAAGACGGAGCAGGCGATATCCTTAATCGCCAACGCAACTGCAAGCTAGCTGTAGCCGATCAGGATCACCTGAACACGCCGCCACTATCGCAAATGACCGAGCTTCACATCTTTGTGCTGGAACGTGGTAAACCGAAGATGAATTTCGATGAAGCTAAATTTGCACGCTGCCTCGTGCCGATCGGCAACGCGCCTTTAAGCACTCCAGAGTAGAGCTATGGCATTGTGGCTTGAAAAGAGGCGCTGAGGATGGACATCTTGACCGGGCTGGTGATCTGGGCCGCGCAGGCACTGACGCTGAGCGTTCTGCTGTTTGCCTGGTGGAGCCGCGACCAGAACCAAACCTATCAACTGAGCTGGAGCGGTGGTTTCGGGATGCTAGGCGTCGGCCTGATCCTGGTCGGCCTCCGGGGCGAGATCCCCGGTTTTCTCTCGATCGACATTGCGAACACGCTCATCCTCTTGTCGATTGGCGTATTCATCGGCGGCATGCTGCAGTTCGACGGAAGGCGTGTCGAGCCTTTCATCATCGTGCCGGCGCTTCTCTGGATCGGCGGGCTGCTTCTGCCCGTCGTCCGCGAGACCTTTTCTGCCCGTGTCGTTCTCTACACACTTTCATCCGGTGTTGGCTTCGCCATGCTGGCCGCGATCCTCCTGCGACGACCGGGAAGATCGCCCTGGACCGGCAACATTCTGGCGGCCGTTCTCGGCATCTACATTCTCACGAGTCTTGCACATGCAGCGACCGCAGTGGTCTATGGCGCAACCTCCTTTGAGACCCTCCCCGTGCCGTCTCTCGTTCTCATTCCCGGTGCTTTCTGTTTCGTGGCATCCGTGCTGATTGGTGCGCAGATGCTGACGGAGCGGTCCGAGCGACGACTGAAGGTGCTTGCCGCCACCGACCCCCTAACCGGTGCCCTCAACAGGCGCGGGTTGATCGATGAATTCCAGCAGCTGCGCCAGAAGGTCCAGTCGGAAAAGCCGTTCCTGGCGCTCCTGCATTTTGACCTCGATAACTTCAAGCAGATCAACGACCGCTGCGGCCACCAGGGCGGCGATGCGGTTCTCGTCGCCTTCTGCCAGCTGGCAGCCGTCTCCTTCAACAGCCGCGGATCCTTCGGGCGGATGGGCGGCGAGGAGTTCGCCAGCATCCTGCGCGTCACCGACATGGTCGAGGCGGCCAGTATCGCGGAAGGGTTGCGCATGACGCTGGCGCTGCAGACCATCCGTACAGGCGAGGACCAGATCACGGTCACCGTCAGCGCCGGCATTTCACTGCAGCCTGCAGCCGATGCCGATCTTGACCGGCTTCTGACGGCCGCGGACCGGGCGCTCTACGCCGCCAAGGCGGCCGGGCGCAACTGCTCGGCCGTCGATCAGAACGGCATTGCCTCCATCGTCCCGTCTGCGGCCATGCTGACGCAGCACGACATGACGCTGGAGATCCAGGCGAGCGAACAGGTGACGGCGCTTCGCCGCCTGGCCCAGGCAGCCAGTTCGTAATCCTCGCGCGTTCCGCTTTTTTTCACTTGCCGGACGGCCTCGCTGGCCCACATGCTGAAGATGGCAAAAAGGCACGCCTGCCTCTCCTTGCGCAGGCGACACGGCGGGAGCGCGACATGCAGACGAAGCGACTGATCGGCATCACCCTGTCCCTCCTGCTCCCGGCCCTGATGCCGGGCGGCCCACTGCAGGCCCAGCAGGCCTCCGACACGACCGCACCGGAGCGTGCCACCGGCATGGCCTCCGCGCAGCGGACCGAAGCGAAGACCTTCATGGTCGCGGCGGCCAATCCGCTGGCGGCTGAGGCCGGGCGCAAGGTGCTCGCCACTGGCGGCAATGCCATCGACGCGATGGTCGCCGTGCAGTCCGTGCTGGGGCTGGTCGAGCCGCAGAGCTCCGGCCTCGGCGGCGGTGCCTTCCTGGTCTACTACGACGCCTCCTCCGGCAGACTGACCACCTTCGACGGGCGCGAGACGGCGCCGATGGAGGCGACGCCGACACTGTTTCAGGACGACCAGGGGCAGCCGCTGAAGTTCATGGAGGCCGTGGTCGGCGGCCGATCGGTCGGGACGCCCGGCACAGTCAGGCTGCTGCACGAGGTCCACGGCCGCCTCGGCAAGGCCGAATGGGCCAGCCTCTTCGACCCTGCCATCACGCTCGCTTCGGACGGCTTTGCCGTATCGCCGAGGCTTGCGAGCCTGGTCGCCTCCGAAGGCGACAAGCTGAAGACCTTCGACAGCACCACGCGCTATTTCTTCGATGCGGCAGGAGCGCCGCTCGCCGCCGGCGCCATGCTGAAGAACGCCGCCTATGCGGAGACGCTCAAGGCGATCGCGGCGGGCGGCGCCGATGCCTTCTACAAGGGTCCCATCGCGGAGGCCATCGTCAAGACGGTGCGCGAGGCAGCCGGCAATCCCGGCGTCCTCTCCCTCTCCGACCTCGCCAACTACAAGATCAAGGAACGTGATCCCGTCTGCATCGCCTACCGGGCGCTCGACGTCTGCGGCATGGGGCCGCCCTCCTCCGGCGCCGTGGCCGTCGGCCAGATGCTCGGCACCCTGGAAAACTTCGACATCCGCGGCCTCGGCCCGGAAAGCCCTGAGAGCTGGCGGCTGATCGGGGACGCGCAGCGGCTCGCCTTCGCCGACCGCGAGCGCTATCTCGCCGATACCGACTTTGTCCCCGCGCCGATCAAGGGGCTCCTCGGCAAGACCTATCTGGAACAGCGCGCCGCGCTACTCGACCGGGAGACGGCACTGGCGAAGGACGAGGTGAAGGCCGGCGAACCGGAATGGGATCACGCCCTGCTCTTCGGCGACGGCGAGGCCACCGAGCTTCCCTCCACGAGCCACTTCGTCATCGTCGATGCGGACGGCAACGTCGTCTCGATGACCACGACGATCGAGAACGGCTTCGGCTCCCGCCTGATGACCAACGGCTTCCTGCTCAACAACGAGCTGACCGATTTCTCCTTCAAGACGCATGACGCGGGTGTCCCCGTCGCCAACCGCGTCGAGCCGGGCAAGCGGCCGCGCTCGTCGATGGCGCCGACCATCGTGATCAAGGACGGCAAACCGCTGCTGGCGATCGGCTCCCCCGGCGGCAGCCAGATCATCGGCTATGTGGCGCAGGCGCTCGTCGCCTATATCGACTGGCAGATGCCCGTCGAGGAGATCGTCGCCATGCCACACCTGAACAACCGCTTCGGCACCTACGACCTGGAAGCCGGCACCGACGCCGAGGATCTGGCCGAGCCGCTGCGGTCGCTCGGCTACGAGGTCAAGGCGGGAGAGATGAACTCCGGCCTGCATGCCATTGAAATTACAGCAGAAGGCCTGGCGGGGAGCGCCGATCCGCGCCGTGAGGGCGTGGCGCTGGGCGACTAGGATCTGCCGGTCGGACCTCTTTCGCCGGGGCGACGATTGCGCTAGGCGTTGAGCCATGAACGCTATGCCCTCCTGTCTCCGCATCGACCCCGCCACCCGCAACGTCTCGCTCGACGGCCGAGATGCGGCCTTCTACGGCGATCCCAATCGCGTCTATGCCGCGCTCCACCAGCACTGCCCGACCTTCTACTGGGAAGAGCAGCGGCAATGGTTCTTCACCGGCTACGACCACGTCAACGCGCTCCTGCGCGACCGCCGGTTCGGCCGCCAGATCCTCCACATCGCCAGCCGCGAGGAGCTAGGACTGCCGGAACCGCAGCCGCATCTCGTCAACTTCGACCTCGCCGAGCGTCATTCGCTGCTGGAGATCGAGCCACCGGAGCACACGCGCCTCAGGACCCTCGTCAACCGCGCCTTCGTCTCGCGCCACGTCGAGCGGCTGCGTCCGGAGATCGCCGGTCTGGCGGAGACGCTCATCGACGGCTTCGAGCGGGACGGCAGGACGGAGCTTCTCTCCTCCTTCGCCGATATCATCCCGGTGACGATGATCGCGCGGATGATCGGCATCCCGGACGAGATGGGACCGCAGCTGCTGAAATGGTCCCATGCCTATGTCGGCATGTACATGTTCAAGCGGACGCCGGAGGACGAGCTGGCGGCCGACCAGGCTGCCCGGGAGTTCGCCGATTACGTGAAGAGCCTGATCGCCGAGCGCCGCAAGGCGCCGCGGGAGGACCTCCTCAGCCACATGATCCACACCGAGCACAGGGGCCAGCACCTGAGCGACGACGAGCTGGTCTCGACCACCATCGTGCTGCTGAACGCCGGCCACGAGGCAACCGTGCACCAGATCGGCAATTCGGTCCGGGTGATCCTGGAGAGCGGCCTTCCCGTGCCAGAGATGTTCCGCGACGAGGCGGCGACCGAGCGGACGGTCGAGGAAACCATGCGGATCTGCGCGCCGGTCCACATCTTCCAGCGCTGGGCACTGGAGGACGTCGAGGTGGACGACATCCCCTTCCGGCGCGGCGACAAGGTGAGCCTCATCCTCGCCGCCGCCAATCTGGACCCCACGAAGTTCTCCGAGCCGCTGGTCTTCAGACCGGACCGGAAGGAGGCTCCCAACCTCTCCTTCGGCGCTGGCATCCACTTCTGCATCGGTGCGCCGCTTGCCCGGCTGGAACTCAACACCGTGCTCCCCATCCTCTTCCGCCGCCTGCCCGGATTGCGGATCGCGAAGACGCCGAAGGTCAAGGACGTCTACCATTTCCATGGACTGGAGCGGCTTGAGCTGGCGTGGTGAGTTGGCCCCGGCCTTGATCGCAGCGTGGCCGGGCTACACCCGGATCACATAATCCTTGCGAGTCGTTTCAATCACTTCCCAGGTTCCCCTGAAGCCGGGTCTGAGGACGAGCCGGTCGCCGGGGCGGAGGTGGAAGGTCTCGCCGCCCTCCTCCGCCACGATAGAATAGCCTTCCAGGATGTGGAAATATTCCCACTCGTCATAGACGATCCGCCACTTGCCGGGCGTCGATTCCCAGACGCCGGCATAGAGGCCTCCTTCGGCCTCCTCGAGGTTCCATGTGCGGAACTGCGGATTGCCGGAGATCAGCCGGTCGGGCGCAGGCGCACCCTCCTCCGGCTCGATGGCGGTGAGGTCGAAGGCGAGTGCGGCGGACATGGCGGCCTCAGATCTTTGCGAGCGATTGTTCGAGGTCGGCGATGATGTCCGCCGGGTCCTCGATGCCGATCGACAGGCGCACCACGTCCGGGCCGGCGCCGGCGGCCACCTGCTGCTCCTCGGAGAGCTGGCGGTGGGTGGTGGAGGCCGGGTGGATGACGAGCGAGCGGGTGTCGCCGATGTTGGCGAGATGCGAGAACATCTGCAGCCCCTCGACGAAGGTCTTGCCGGCCTCGTAGCCGCCCTTCAGGCCGAAGGTGAAGACGGCGCCGGAACCCTTCGGCGCATACTGCTGCTGCAGCGCGTGGTTCGGATCGTCTTCCAGCCCGGAGTAGCTGACCCAGGAGACCTTCTCGTGCGCCTTCAGCCAGGTGGCGGCGGCGAGCGCATTGTCGCAGTGGCGCTGCATCCTGAGCGGCAGCGTCTCGATGCCGGTCAGGATCATGAAGGCGTTGAACGGCGAGATGGCCGGGCCGAGATCGCGCAGGCCGAGCACCCGGCAGGCGATTGCGAAGGCGATGTTGCCGAAGGTCTTGTGCAGCTCGACGCCGGCATATTCCGGACGCGGCTCCGACAGCATCGGGTAGCGTCCGGACTGCGACCAGTCGAAG
The DNA here is from genome assembly GCF_000705355.1 of Pseudorhizobium marinum. Classification (NCBI taxonomy): domain Bacteria; kingdom Pseudomonadati; phylum Pseudomonadota; class Alphaproteobacteria; order Hyphomicrobiales; family Rhizobiaceae; genus Pseudorhizobium; species Pseudorhizobium marinum. The sequence goes on along the minus strand of NZ_JMQK01000006.1, from coordinate 215,201 downwards.
GTGCCGCCGTCGACGATCATGCCGCCCATGGAATTGCCGTGGCCGCCGAGGAATTTCGTCAGCGAATGGACGACGATGTCGGCGCCGTGCTCCAGCGGCCGCAGGAGGTAGGGGCTGGCCATGGTGTTGTCGACGATCAGCGGCAGGCCGTTCTTCTGGGCGACCTCCGCAATCGCCGCAATATCGACGAAGGTACCGCCGGGGTTGGCCAGGCTCTCTATGAAGATGCCCTTCGTGCGCTCGTCGATCTGGCTCTCGAAGCTTGCCGGATCGGCCGGATCGGCCCAGCGCACCTCCCAGCCGAAGTTCTTGAAGGCATGGCCGAACTGGTTGATCGAGCCGCCGTAGAGCTTGCGGGCGGCGAGGAAATTGTCGCCCGGCTGCATGATCGTGTGGAAGACCAGCATCTGCGCCGCATGGCCGGACGCGACGGCAAGTGCTGCCGCGCCGCCCTCCAGCGCCGCGACGCGCTCCTCGAGCACCGCCTGTGTCGGGTTCATGATGCGGGTGTAGATATTGCCGAACTGCTGCAGGCCGAAGAGGGCGGCGGCATGGTCGGCGCTCTCGAAGACGAAGGACGTGGTCTGGTAGATCGGAGTGGTGCGGGCGCCGGTGGCGGGATCGGGCTGGGCACCCGCGTGGACGGCAAGCGTCGCAAAGCCCGGATTGTGTGTCGACATGTCTTCCTCCCTGAAATGCAGAACTGGTGTCGCTTCAACAAACCTCCTCGGTTGATCCCGATCAAGGAAATTCCGTCGCCGCAGGCTAGCCTTTCGAGAAACAGAGAGGGGATTGCTATGGAAACCGACGCGCACCGCCAGACACAGTCACTGACATCGCGGCTGTTGCAGTGGTGTTCGCAGGCCTGTGAGGCGGCAACCGAGACGGATGTCATCGGCCAGTTGGACGACCGGACCTTGGCTGAGCTTTCCCGCGACTGCGGCGTCTCGACCGATCAGCTGAAGCGGCTGGCGAACGCCGGTCCGCATGCCGCCGACGAGATGGTCGCCCTGATGCTGGCCATCAACATCGACCCTGCCGAGGTGGCGAGGCTCTATCCGGAGCAGTTCCGCGACATGCAGGTCAACTGCTCGCTCTGCGAATCCAAGGACCGCTGCCGGCACGACCTCGGCGAGCAGGTCATCGATCGGGAATATGTCCGCTACTGTAGCAACGCCGACCATCTGAAGGCGCTGCAGCAGGAGGCGCCGCTGCTGATGGCTTGAGGATCAGGCCACCAGGCGCGGGTATTCGATCGCCGGGCAACGGTTCATCACCACCTTGATACCGGCGGCCTCCGCCTTGGCGGCAGCATCATCGTCCCGCACACCGAGCTGCCCCCAGATCACCTGGGGCGGCTGCGGCAAGCCACTCGCCTCGGCGACGATCCCGTCCAGGAATTCCGGTGCCCGGAAGACATCGACCATGTCGACAGGCTGCGGAATGTCCGACAGCTTCGCATAGACCGTCTGCCCGAGGATCTCCTTGCCCGCCTGCCCCGGATTGACCGGGATCACCGTATAACCCTTCGACAGCAGGAAGCGCATGACGCCGTTGCTCGGACGGTCGGGGTTCGGCGAGGCGCCGAGCAGCGCGATCGTCTTCGTCGTCTTCAGAATGTCGGCGATATAGGCGTCGTCGTAGCGGTCGTGGTTCATGGGTAGCCTCCGGAGAAAAACGAACTCTCTCCAAGATCTAGGGACGCCTGACGGGAATGGACACCCCGGCAGCCATTTTTGACAGCCTCCTCCCGATCGGTCATGCACCTACCGAGGTCGCATCGAGTGGAGGAGAACACATGCAGCCGATCATGACCGTCCGGGAGATCGAGGATTTTCTCGACCGGGAGTTTCCGCAGATCCATGCCGACGGGCGGGTTCTTTCCATCACCGAATTGCGTCCCGGTGGCCTCACCATGCGCTTTGACCCGCAGGAGCGACACCTGCGGCCCGGCGCCACCATTTCCGGCCCCTCGATGGTGATGGTCGCGGATGTCGCCGCCTATGCCGCCATCCTCGCGCATCTCGGTCCGGTGGCGCTGGCGGTGACCACCAGCCTCAACGTCAACTTCCTGCGCAAGCCGGAGATGCAGCCTATGTTCTGCGATTGCAGGATCCTGAAGCTCGGCAAGCGGCTGGCGGTCATCGACGCCATCCTGCGGCAGGACGGCCTGCAGGACGCCGTGGCGCAGGCGACCGTGACCTATTCGATTCCTCCGGTCGGACGGTGATTGTATGAGGTATTTGATTACCCCATCATCAAGCCTATGATTTTGCTTTACAATTTTTCCGAGGCCGCAAAACCCGCATCTTGACCGGGAAAAGGGCTGCCGGTATAAACCGCCACAGATTGCGGGCCCCTGCGGCCTGCTTTCTCTTTTGGCGCAATGCCGCCAATTCAAGCAACAAGAAACGCCCTTGCTTCGAAGCTTTCGAAGGCTCGGGTCCAGATGTAGAAAGCACACACCATGTCAACCTTCGTTCAGAAGCCCGCCGAGGTGGAGAAGAAGTGGGTGATCATCGACGCGGAAGGTCTCGTCGTCGGTCGTCTCGCCACCCTCGTTGCAAACCGCCTGCGCGGCAAGCACAAGGCCACCTACACCCCCCACGTCGATGATGGCGACAATGTCATCATCATCAACGCGGAAAAGATCGTCCTGACCGGCAAGAAGTACACCGACAAGAAGTACTTCTGGCACACCGGTTACCCGGGCGGCATCAAGGAGCGCACTGCTCGCCAGATCATCGAAGGCCGTTTCCCGGAACGCGTCGTTGAGAAGGCTATCGAGCGCATGATCCCGCGTGGCCCGCTCGGCCGTCGCCAGATGAAGAACCTGCGCGTTTACGCCGGTTCGAACCATCCCCATGAAGCACAGCAGCCGGTCGCTCTCGACGTGGCATCGCTGAACAGCAAGAACGTAAGGAGCGCCTGATAATGGCCGATCTCTCCTCTCTGAAGGACCTCGCTCCGGCGGCTGAAAACCAGGCTCCGGTTCACGTCCGCAAGGTCGACACCCTCGGCCGCTCCTATGCCACCGGTAAGCGCAAGAACGCCATCGCCCGCGTCTGGATCAAGGCCGGCTCCGGCAAGATCATCGTCAACGGCAAGGACTTCTCCGCCTATTTCGCACGTCCCGTACTGCAGATGATCCTGCAGCAGCCGGTCGTCGCAGCTGCCCGCACGGGCCAGTTCGACGTCATCGCAACGGTGACCGGCGGCGGTCTCTCCGGCCAGGCCGGTGCCGTTCGCCACGGCATCTCCAAGGCGCTGACCTACTTCGAGCCCAGCCTGCGCGGCGTGCTCAAGAAGGGCGGCTTCCTGACCCGCGACAGCCGCGTCGTCGAGCGTAAGAAGTACGGCAAGGCAAAGGCCCGCCGGTCCTTCCAGTTCTCCAAGCGCTAATTTCGCTCGGACAGCATCATTCGAAAAGGCGGGGCTTCGGCTCCGCCTTTTTCTTTTGCGGCTTGTATTTGGAGCGAGGCCGGAGCAGTTTTCCGCGACAACAGGATACCAGCGGACATGCCCCGGAAAACCATCGATCACGCCTTCACCTCCCGCAGTCTCACCGCCGCTGCCAGCGACCCGACCTTTGCCGGCGCCCTCTCCTTCATGCGCCGCAGGTTTACCAAGAATCTCAAGGGCGTCGATACGGTGGTCTGGGGCATCCCCTTCGACGCCGCGACATCCAACCGCCCCGGCGCCCGCTTCGGGCCACAGGCGATCCGCCGGGCGTCGGCCATCTTCGACAATGATCCGCAGTATCCCTTCGGGCACAATCTCTTCGAGCAGATGGCGGTGATCGACTACGGTGATTGCCTGCTCGACTACGGCAACCACCACAAGACGCCGGCGACCATCGAACGGGAGGCGGCCCGCATCATCGCGGGGGGCGCCTTCCTGCTGACGCTCGGAGGCGATCACTTCATCACCTGGCCGCTGCTGAAGGCGCATGCGGCCAAGCACGGACCGCTGGCGCTCGTGCAGTTCGACGCACACCAGGACACCTGGTTCGACGACAACCGGCGCATCGACCACGGCTCCTTCGTGGCGCGTGCCGCCCGCGAGGGGCTGATCGACACGAACCGCTCCATTCAGGTCGGCATCCGCACCCATGCGCCGGAGGATTGCGGCATCCGCATGCTCTACGGGCATGAGCTGGAGGAGATGACGGCGGAGCAGATCGCGCAGGCGATCCTTCAGCAGGTCGGTGACGCGCCGGCCTATCTCACCTTCGATATCGACTGCCTCGACCCCGCTTTTGCCCCAGGGACCGGCACCCCGGTCGCGGGCGGCCCGTCGAGCGCCAAGATCCTCTCGGTGCTGCACCGGCTGAAGGGCGTCGATGTCCGTGGCGCCGACGTCGTCGAGGTGGCGCCGGCCTACGATCACGCCGATATCACCGCCATTGCAGGCGCTACCGTCGCGATGTATATGCTCGGCCTGCGTGCGGAGCGCCTTTCCGCCGGCACATGACGGCTTCCCGGAGCTCAGGACCTTGGGTCCGCCGCTTCGGACAAGCGATCGAAACAACAGGGTATCAACCATGGCGAAGATCTTCATCGACGGCGAACACGGCACCACGGGCCTGCAGATCCGCACCCGCCTCGCCGCCCGCCGCGACGTGGAGATCCTGTCGATCCCCGAGGCCGAGCGCCGCAATGCCGCCATGCGCGAGGATCTGCTCAACAGCGCCGACATCGCCATCCTCTGCCTGCCGGACGACGCCTCGCGCGAAGCCGTCGGCATGCTGTCGGGCAACAACAGTGTCCGGATCATCGATACGTCGACGGCCTATCGCACCGATCCGAACTGGGCCTACGGCTTTGCCGAGATGGACAAGGCGCAGGCGGCCAAGATTCGCGATGCGCGCCTGGTGTCCAACCCCGGCTGCTATCCGACGGGCGCCATTGGCCTGATCCGGCCCCTGCGGGCGGCCGGCATCCTGCCCGACGACTATCCGGTCAGCGTCAACGCCGTCTCCGGCTACACGGGCGGCGGCAAGCAGATGATCGCGCAGATGGAAGATCAGACCCGCAACGACGCCATCCAGGCGAACAACTTCCTCTACGGCCTGTCGCTGAAGCACAAGCACGTGCCGGAGATGACGATCCACGGACTGCTCGACCAGGCGCCGCTGTTTGCGCCGTCGGTCGGACGCTTCCCGCAGGGGATGATCGTCCAGGTCCCGCTCTTCCTGCAGAACCTGAAGAACGGGTTCACCCGCGAGAGCATCCACAAGGCGCTCGTCGGGCATTACGCCGGACAGGATGTCGTCGAGGTCGTCGGACTCGAGGAAGCCAACGGGCTTGCCCGCATCGACGCCGAGGAACTCGCCGGCAAGGACACGATGAAGCTCTTCGTCTTCGGCAGCGCCGGCGGCGAGCACGTCAATCTCGTGGCGGTGCTCGACAACCTCGGCAAGGGCGCCTCGGGGGCCGCCGTGCAGAACATGGATCTGATGCTGTCGGCCTGAATTGAGCGCAGGATCGCCGGTCCAAAAACCACTAACTGTAAAACGGCTTAGCAGGCTAGCTGCGGTGCCTGGAAATGCCCTCTTCTCCCCAACGGGGAGAAGTGCCGAGCGGATGCGAGGCGATGAGGGGGTGCGAAGCCAGTGCTCATCTCCGGCCCCCCTCATCCGGCGCTACGCGCCACCTTCTCCCCGCTGGGGAGAAGACGAGCGGACAGCGCACAGCCCCTTGCAGAAATCGTCGCAGCCCTTTTGACTCTCAGTTCCTGACCTCTACCGTCACTTCCTGCGGATATTCACCGACGAAGCCGCGCCAGTGGGCGACGGCGAAGCCGAGGACGATCAGGGCCATGCCCTGGTGCAGAAGTGCGGTGTGCAGATGCACCTGCGAGAGCAGCGTCAGGATGCCGATGCCGGCCTGCATGCAGATCAGCGCAAACAGAACGATCGACCGCCGCGCATGCGTCGTGCCCGCCGCGTCACGCAGCATCGCCACCATGTGCCACAGCGCCAGCAGCAGCAGCGTGTAGGCTCCCATGCGGTGCACGAACTGCACCGTCTTCGGGTTCTCGAAGAGGTCGATCCACCAGGGCTGCTGCACGAACAGGCCGCTCGGCACGAGCGCGCCGTCCATCAGCGGCCAGGTGTTGTAGCTCAGCCCCGCATCCAGGCCGGCGACTAGCGCGCCGAGATAGATCTGCACCAGACAGAAGACCGCCAGCAGGACCGCGCCCGCCTTCCCTCGCCCGGCCGCGGCCGGATGGCCGCTGTGGGGAGAGAGGCCGCGCATGATCCAGACGCAGGCCGAAAAGATCAGGCAGGCGATCGTCAGGTGGACCGCCAGCCGGTACTGCGAGACGCTGGTGAGCTTGCTCAGGCCCGACGACACCATCCACCAGCCGATGAAACCCTGGAAGCCGCCGAGCGCCAGGAGACCGATCAGCGGCCGGCGGATGCGCGGCTCGATCTTGCCGCTCAGCCAGAAGAACAGGAGCGGCACGGCAAAGACGACGCCGATGGCGCGGGCCAGGAAGCGGTGGGCCCACTCCCACCAGAAGATCGACTGGAATTCGCCAAGCGTCATGCCCTTGTTGATCTGCTGGTACTGCGGAATGCGCTTGTAGAGGTCGAACTCCTCCTGCCATTCCTCGGCAGAAAGCGGCGGCACCACGCCGTGGATCGGCTTCCATTCGGTGATGGACAGGCCGGAATCGGTCAACCGGGTCGCGCCCCCGACGAGCACCAGACAGAAGAGCGTGAAGATGACGACGCCGAGCCAGATGCGCACCACCTTGCGGTCGCTCTCGCGCCGGCGCGTGTGGGACATGATTTGCGCTGCGGTTACATCGGCCACTGACATCGTCGCTCCTGAGGTCTGCCCTGGGGGTCTGCCCTGGGGATTTGGAGGGGCGGCAAGACGCCCCATCACTCAGGCGTTGATTTGCCCCATGGACCCGTGCAAAACAAGCCCCAGCGCTTTGCGGCATGCCGTCGCGGCCTGATGCACGCCACTGCCGCCGGGAGAAAAGAGAATGCCGCAAAGGTTGCGGAGCTTCATCGGGACCATCCTGATCATCTGCCTGGTGATCCTGTACGCGCTTCTGGCGACGACCGTCGCGACGCTGACGCTCGCCACCTCCCCGTGGTGGGTGCACCTCCTCTACTTCCTGCTGTCCGGCCTGCTGTGGATCCTGCCCGCCATGCTGATCATCAAGTGGATGGCCGGCCCGCGGCCGCGCGACTGACCCCGCGTCCCGCCGGGATTAACCACGCGCGCTAAAGTTCATGCCGAAGTCAGGCTTTGTAAACTTGTTCTCCAGCGAGATCGGCTATGGTCCGCCTGCGATGAGAGGTGGGTGACGAGATGCCCCGTTTGAGCGTGCGCACGGACATGGACGCGGAAGACATTGGACTGCCGGGAGCGGTGGCGCCGGCCTTGTCGTCGGCCGTCTTCGACGTGGTCACCTCGCCCGCTCTCATAGAAGCCGAATGGCGATCGCTCGAAAGCCTGCCCAGAAACTCTCTCGACCAAAGCTACGACTGGTGCTGCGCCTGGTGGAACGCGCACGCGCTGTCGCCGGTCATCCTGCGCGCCCGGCTCGGCCAGCGCACGGTCATGCTGCTGCCGCTCGAAATCATCTCCCGGTACGGGCTGCGCACGGCGCGCCTGCCCGGGGAGCGTTTCAACAACATCAACACCGGCCTTTTCAGCGCGGATTTTCCAGCCCTCGACGGTGATGCGCTGAGCACCTTCACCTCGGCACTCTGCCGGTGCCTGTCGCCTCTGGCGGACACGCTCGTGCTGGATTGCATGCCGGCTGCCTGGGGCGGCGCGCCTTCTCCGCTCGCCGGCCTTGCCGCAACGGAAAACCCGAACCCCTCCTTCCAGCTTCCGCTGCTTGCGACCATGGACGAGACGATCGCCCAGCTGAACGCCAAGACCCGCCGCAAGCGCTTCCGGCAGCAGTGCCGCCGGCTGGAGGCGATCGGCGGGTTCGAACACTATTGCCCTGCCGGCAGAGACGAACAGCACGCCCTGCTCGACCTGTTCTTCCAGCAGAAGGCGGAGCGGTTCTCGGGCTTCGGGCTTCCCGACGTCTTCCAGCCGCCGCAGGTCCGGCGTTTCCTTCACGACCTCATCGACCGGTCCGGATGCGGCCCGGACACGGCGTTGACGATGCACGCCCTTCGCCTGCACGGAGAACACGAGGGAAGCCTCGTCGCCATCAGCGGGCTTTCGCGCAAGGGCGGCCATGTGCTTTGCCAGTTCGGCTCGATCGACGACAAGCTCTGCGCCGATGCCAGCCCCGGCGAACTGCTGTTCTGGCTGATGATCGAAGAAGCCTGCCTTGAGGGAGCATCCGTCTTCGACTTCGGCGTCGGCGACCAGCCCTACAAGCGCAGCTGGTGCACGCAGATGACGGTGACGCGCGACCTCGTCCTGCCGCTGACCGCGAAGGGCCGCATGGCCATGCCGGCCATTCAAGGCCTCGGCAGTCTTCGGCTGGCGATCAAACGCCAACCGAAGCTTTATGCCCTGGTTCAGAAATTCCGCGCTTTGCTGCGCCGCTCGTAGGCGCAGCCTCAGGCCGCGCGCCTGCGGCTCGGCACGCCACCGGCCATGATCAGAAGGTTGCGGTAACCGGCATCCGTCAGCTGCTGCACGAGCTCGACCACCTGATGATCCTGCCCCTCGGGCATGGACAGCACGATTTCCATTTCCGGCCTGCCACCGAGCTTCTCCAGGCTCGACACCTTCGCCGTCCCGCATTCCACCAGCACCAGGTCATAGGCATCGATGAGCGCATCGATGATGATCCGCAGCCGGTCGGATGCGCGCATGGCGCTCTCCACGTCGGCCGCGCCGCGCGGAATGATATGGGCGTCGGACAGGCGGTCGGAATGGATCGCGTCGCCGAAGGCAGTCTCGCCGCAAAGCAGGTCCGTGATCCCCGGCAGCCGCATGTTTTCGGCCATCAGTTTCGACGGGCAGCCGGAGCTGGAGAGATCGAGAAGGATGACCGACTTGCCGCGCTCGGCCACTTCGCGCGCCAGCATCACCGTGGCCGTCGAGCCCGTGTCGCCGCCCGGAGACATGGCAAAGGCGCAGGGAACGCCGTGGCGCAGCAGGGTGTTGGCGACGCCGACGGTGGAAAATGCCTCATCCTGGAGGGGCGATGCAGCCGAAACTGTCGCGGGTTCCTCATTGGCCGAGACGAAGGCTGCCGCCGCTGCGGCATCGACGGGGTCCACGGAGACGCCGGCTTCGGTCGCCGGTGCTCGTTCACGGACAACCGTCACCGGTTCGTTGGCAGACAAGGCGTTCGCCTCGCCGGTTGGCCTGAGCGCCCGGCCAGAGAACAGGGCGCCGACCATGATGGCGATCGCCGTCAGGATCAGGCTGGCCAGAGCCACGATGATGACGATCGGAAGGACCTTGGGGAAATAGGCCTCGGAGGGCTCGAAGGCGCTGGAGATGACGCGGGCATCCGCCGGCGCTGCATTCGGATCGGCGCGGGATGCCGCTTCCCGGTAGCGGGCCAGATAGGTCTCCAGGAGCTGGCGCTGGGCCGTCGCCTCCCGCTCCAGCGCCCGCAGGCCCACTTCTTCCTCGCCCGCCTTCGACGATGCGGCCTTCAGCTCGTTCAGCTGCTGGATCAGCTGCCGCTCGCGGATGCGCGAGACCTCCGCTTCGCTGTCGAGGCTGGCGAGGATCTTGCGCGTTTCCCCGACGATCTGCTGGCGGATGCCGGCGAGCTGCGCGCGCAGGCCCTTCAGCCGCGGGTGGTTCTCCAGAAGAACGGTAGACTGGTCGGCGATCTGCGCCTGGACGTTGGCCTCGGTTTCGCGCAGCCGCTGGACGACCTGGGAACCGACGACTTCGGCCAGGGAGTCCGAATTGCGGCCTGCCTCGACGGCGGCGCGCACGTTCTCCGCCCTCGCCTCGGCATTGGCGCGCTCGGCGCGCACACGCGCCAGTTCCGTGGAAATGTTGTTCAGCTGCTGCGCCGTGAAGCTACTGGTGTCGGACGACTGGAAGAGGCCGGCGGACGAGCGGTATTCGGCAACCTTGGCCTCGGCCTCGCGAACCCTTTCGGTCAGCGTCGCGATCTCCGGCTCCAGCCAGCGGGTGACGTCGGAATTGTTGTCGAGCTTGGCACCGCTCTGCAGCTGCAGATAGACCTTTGCGATCTGGTTGGGCACCGCTGCGGCCAGCCTGGGATCCTCGGAGGAGAATTCGACCGCGATGACGCGGGAATTTTCCACGGCAAAGACCTGCAGCTTCTCGCGGAACTCCTTGATCAGCCTGTCTTCCGGCGGGATGTCGAGGGGATCCTGCTGCAGGCCGAGCAGGACGAACGGGCTGGGCAGGAACGACTGGCGGTGCGGGTTGAACTCGTCGGTTTCCTCCAGGCGCAGATCCGCCGCCACCTGCCGGATGAGGTCGGTGGAGCGCAGCAGCTCCGCCTGGCTGCTGATATTCAAGGCATCGAGAATAGGGTCGTTCGCCGCTGCGGGCGCCGGCCCGTTCGAGAGGTTGGCGGAACGCGACTCGATCAGCAGCCGCGTCTCCCCCTTGTAGAGCGGCGTCATCATCGTGGTTGCCAGCAAGGCAACACCGGCGGACACGACCACGATGCCGGCAACGAGCTTCCGACGCTCCCATACCGCCGAAAACAACCGCCCCAGATCGATGTCCACGTCCTGATTGTTGCCCATTACGCCCGACATCCGAAGCTCCAATTCTCTCGCAATCGTGGCAAGGGTAAATCCTTATGGTAATCCAAGCGTTAATGACGCCGCCAAAAAGCATTAGGCGAGGCTTGCGCCTTTACCGCGCATTAACCGTAAAAGACCGATAACTGCGTCATCTGATGAACAGCCGGAGCCACCTGCGAATGTCCGTCGCCCGTCGACCACGCCTGATGACGCTCGCCCTTGCCGCAATGGCGTGTGCCGTCTCGGCCTGCTCAGCCTACCAGCCGGCACCGAAATCCTTCCAGCAGGTGGCCATCCAGCCCTACCGGCTGGACAGCGGCGACCGTCTCAGGGTCACCGTCTTCGAGCAGGCGGGTCTTTCCAACACCTATACGGTGGACCAGGCCGGCTATGTCGCGCTGCCGCTGATCGGTCAGGTTGCCGCACGTGGCCAGACCCTGCCGGCGCTCGAGGGCACCATCGCTGCGCGGCTGAAACAGGGCTTCCTGCGGGATCCGGACGTGACGATCGAGGTCGACCGCTACCGCCCCGTCTTCGTCATGGGCGAAGTCGGACGGCCGGGGCAATACGCCTATGTGCCGGGGATGACGGCGCAGAACGCGGTGGCGATCGCCGGCGGCTTCACGCCGCGCGGCAACCAGCGTGACGTCGACATCACCCGTAAGGTCAATGCCCAGGTCCTGACCGGCCGCACGTCGATTGCCAGCCCCGTGCTTGCTGGGGACACGATCTACGTCCGCGAACGGCTGTTCTGATCCGATGGCCGAACCCGAAAAGCTGCGCATCCTTCACTGTTTCCGCTCTCCCGTCGGCGGCATCTTCCGGCATGTCCGGGACCTGGTCGAGGAGCACCGCGCCGCAGGGCATGATGTCGGCATTCTCTGCGACAGCTCGACGGGCGGAGCGCACGAGGAAAAGCTCTTCGACGGCATCCGGCCGCACCTGACGCTGGGGCTTACCCGCATCCCCGTGCGCCGCGCCATCGCGCCTTCGGATCTTTCTGCACTCTTGAAGAGTTACAAGCATATAAAGAGCTTGCAGCCGAACATCCTGCATGGGCACGGCGCCAAGGGCGGCGTGCTGGCACGGATGATCGGCACGGGGATGCGGGCAAACAGGTCTCGCGTCGCCCGTCTCTATTCACCGCATGGCGGAAGCCTGCATTTCGACCGGTCCAGCATGTCCGGCCAGGCCGTCCTGCGCCTCGAGCGCCTCCAGGAGCGCTTCACCGACGCGCTCGTCTTCGTTTGCGACTACGAGCGACGCACCTACGAGGCCAAGGTCGGGACCCCGACGACACGGTGGAAGGTCATTCTCAACGGGGTCAAGGCATCGGAGTTCACGCCGGTCGTCGCGCCGGACGATGCCGCCGACTTCCTCTACATCGGCATGCTGCGCGACCTGAAAGGCCCGGATGTCTTCATCGACGCCTTTGCGCGTACGGAACGGGCGCTCGGGCGCCCGCTGTCCGGGTTGATGGTCGGCGACGGCCCGGACCGCGACCGCTACGAGGCCATGATGACCGAGCGCGGCCTCGGCCGCCGCATTCGCATGATGCCGGCCATGCCGGCCCGCGAAGCCTTCGCGATGGCCCGCACCGTCGTCGTCCCCTCGCGTGCCGAGGCCATGCCCTACATCGTCATCGAGGCGCTCGCCGCCCAGAAGCCGGTGGTTGCGTCGCGCGTGGGTGGCATTCCCGAGATCCTCGGCACCGACAGCGAGGCGCTTGCCATCCCCGGCGACGCGCAGGATCTGTCGCAGGTCATGGCGGCAGCGGCCGTCGATCCGGGCTGGCAGCGCCGGGTGATGCCGAAGCCGGACACCTTCCGGTCCGTTTTTTCAAGCTCCGTCATGGCCGACAGCATGCTCGACCTCTACCGCAGCGTGCTTCGGGACCAGCCCTAAAGGTTTCTTAGCAACTTCCTGCTAGTCGTCTTGCGACAAGGGAACCGAGCGCGGCGCGACACGACATGCGCTGCAAGAGGACCAGTTGGATGCCCGACGCCGGTATGAAAGGCCAGTTTGACGCCGATGCCCTGCGCCGCAAGGTCTCCGACCTGCCCGCGGGCGATACGGAGGATGCGCCTTCGGTGCTGAACCCGTTCGCGCTTCAGATCGCCAGTCAGTTCCGCGACGAGAACACCTCACCGTCACTGCTGATCGGCCAGATCCGGCTGCTGGAGTTCCTGTCGCTGCTGGCACTCGGCCTTCTGGCCATGGTCACCCTCACCGCGCCGGACAATGCCGGACTTCCCACCCATTTCGCCATTGCCCTTCTGGGGGCGCTGGTGTCGGTCATCGCCATGCAGGCGGCAGACACCTACCAGATCCCCCTGCTGCGCATCGCCGCGCGAGCCCGCCGACGGGTCGTCGTCGCCTGGCTGATCGGCTTTGCCGCCTCGGCAGGCACCCTGCATTTCGTCGAAACCGGTTCCATCAGCATCACCGGCCATTTCATCTGGTTCTTCGGTACGGCCGTCTTCCTCCTCATCGAGCGGCAGCTGGTGGCGTTCGGCATCCGCCACTGGGCGCGCAACGGCATCATGGAACGGCGCGCCGTCATCGTCGGTGGCGGCGAACCCGCCAAGCAGCTGGTCCGGGCGCTGGAACAGCAGCCGGACAACGACATCCGCATCTGCGGCATCTTCGACGACCGCGGCTCGGGTCGCTCCCCGCCGGTGGTAGCTGGCTATCCGAAGCTCGGCACCTTCGCCGAACTCGTCGAGTTTGCCCGGCTGGCGCGGGTCGACATGCTGATCATCGCGCTGCCCGCCTCGGCAGAGGCGCGCATCCTGCAGCTTCTGCGCAAACTGTGGGTGCTGCCGGTCGACATCCGGCTGGCCGCCCATGCCAACCACCTGCGGTTCCGGCCGCGCTCCTATTCGCATGTCGGCGCCGTGCCGATGTTCGACATCTTCGACAAGCCGCTGCGCGACTGGGATTCGGTGGCCAAGCGCGCCTTCGACATCGTCTTTTCGCTCCTGGCCCTGGCGCTGATCTGGCCGGTGATGATCGGCGCCGCCATCGCCGTCAAGGCGACCTCGAAAGGCCCGGTCTTCTTCGTCCAGAAGCGCCACGGCTTCAACAACGAGGTCATCGACGTGCTGAAGTTCCGGTCGATGTACACCGAGATGTCCGACCCGACCGCCAAGAAGGCCGTCACCAAGAATGACCCGCGCGTCACCCCGGTCGGTCGCTTCCTGCGCAAGTCCTCGATCGACGAGCTGCCGCAGCTCTTCAACGTCCTGCGCGGCAGTCTCTCGCTCGTCGGGCCAAGGCCGCACTCGATCCATGCGCAGACCGGCGAACGGCGCTATGTCGACGTCGTCGAGGGCTATTTTGCCCGCCACCGCGTCAAGCCCGGCGTCACCGGCTGGGCGCAGATCAACGGCCTGCGCGGCGAGCTCGACAGCGACGAGAAGATCCGCATGCGCACGGCCTATGACCTCGAATATATCGAGAACTGGTCGCTGCTCTTCGACCTGAAGATCCTGTTCCTGACGCCGATCCGGCTGCTCAACGTGGACAACGCCTATTGAGTGCCCTCGTCCAGGATCAGCGCGCGTTTCAGCCGAGACTTGCCGCCGTGACGCTCTTCGGTTCGACCATGATCGCCTTCGGCGTCTTCCTGTCCGGCTTCGTGATGTCGGAGCCGGCACCCTATGAGCTGATCATGGCGGGGCAGATCGCCGTCTGGTTCCTGCTCGGCCTTTCCATTTCCCGCACCGTCGGGCTTCTGCTCGCCATGCTGCTCGTCTTCAACGTCGGCGGCCTGCTGGCGATCACGGTGATGAAGGACATGAGCGGCGCACCGCTCTATGCGGCCGTGTCGATCTTCCTCGCCATGACCTCCGTCTTCTACGCCGCCGTCATCGAAAGCCGCCACCAGCGCCTGACGCTGATCTTCAAGGCCTGGGTCGCGGCGGCCGTGATTACCGCGATCCTCGGCATCCTCGGTTACTTCCACGCCTTTCCGGGTGCCGGCGCCTTCACGCGCTACGACCGTGCCATGGGCGCCTTCCAGGACCCCAACGTCTTCGGCCCCTATCTGATCGCGCCCATCCTCTACCTCATGCATCGCCTGCTGACCGGCAAGCTCCTGCAGTCGCCGCTTCTGATCGCCGGCCTTCTGGTTCTGGTTCTCGGCGTCTTCCTGTCGTTTTCGCGCGCCGCCTGGGGCCTGCTGGCGTTCAGCAGCCTGATGCTGATCGTCATCATGCTCCTGAAGGAACGTACCGGCGCCTTCCGGATGAAGATCCTGGTGCTGTCGATCGCAGCCCTCGTGCTGTTTGCCGTGGCACTGACCATTGCCCTTCAGTTCGACCAGGTCTCCAACCTTTTCACCACCCGCGCCAAGCTGGTCCAGGACTATGACGGGGCCCACATGGGCCGCTTCCAGCGCCACAAGATCGGCTTCCTCCTCTCCATGGAACGCCCGCTCGGCATCGGTCCGATGGAGCTGGGCCGGATGTTCGGCGAGGACGAGCACAACATCTGGCTGAAGTCGCTGACCACCTACGGCTGGCTCGGCTTCGTCACCTACATCATCATGATCGGCTGGACCCTGGCGGCAGGCTTTCGCTACCTCCTGCGCGACCGACCGTGGCAGCCCTTCCTGATGATCTCCTGGATCGTCATCCTCGGTCACTGCCTGATCGGCAATGTCATCGATACCGATCACTGGCGACACTTCTACATGCTGCTCGGGATCATCTGGGGGTGCTTTGCCCTGGAACACCGCTTCCAGCGGCAGAGCCGCCGTGCCGCCGCGCTCCCAAGCCCTGCTTGACTTCGGCCACGGCTGCGCCAGATTGGTTCGATGCTGACAGGAACACAACTGCGCGCCGGGCGCGCCATGATCGGCCTATCGGTCGAAGAACTTGCCGATATGACCGGCATCTCCATCCACGACATCCAGCAGGCAGAAGGCGCCACCGCCGTCGATCAGGCGGTCGCGGAACGTCTGCGCCTGGCGCTTGAGCCGAAGGGGGTCGTCTTTCTCGCCGCGGGAGAAGACAATCCCGGCGCCGGACCGGGCGTGAGATTGCGCACGCGCAGCTCCGACGACGGCATCCGTCCGCAGAACCTGAGCTCGGCCAACGACGGCTGAAGAAGGCCCTCGGACGCAGTCCCGAAATTTCGCCTTGCCCCTGGAACTTCTTCGCGCGTCCGGCGTTTTCGGACATCATCGCGTAGAGGGGATCTGGAATGAGCGAGCGCATCGACGTTGAACGGTTTCAGGACACCGGACTTCGCAAGGTCTGGAGCGTCAGCGAGTTTTCCAAGCGTTACCGTCTGCAGAGGGAAGAAGAGCAGCGCCTTCTGAAGCTGCTTGGCTCATTCGCGACCGAGCAGGAGCTTCTGATGAATGCCTCGCGGGCGCCGCGCTTCCGCTAATCCCACTGCTTTCGAGAATCGCATAAGCCGCCGTCATCTCCGGCGGCTTTTTCACGTGCGTGGACAACGGGATACTCCGCGATTGTTGTTCGTGAAAATCGGCGGGGGCGGGAGGAACCTCTTCTTCAACCGGGCGTTCACGGGCATCACAATCTAGCGCGACCGTGGCGGTCGCCTGACGGAGGATAGCATGCTGAAATTCCTGGCCCAGGCCGGTCTTACCCTTACCCTTGCGCTGACTGCCGTCGGAACCACGACGACCGTCGCGTCCGCCCAGGATCTTGAGCTGCGCATCGGTCCTGACGGCGTGCGTCCGATCATCCGCGATAACGACCGTCGTGACCGCCGCGATCGTCGTCGTGACGAATGCAGCCCGCGTGAGGCACTGTCCATCGCTCGCGACGAAGGTCTGCGCCGCGCCGAAGTCACCCGCGTGACGCGCCGCAGCCTGACTGTCGAAGGCATGACCCGCCGTGGCCCGACCCGGATGGTCTTCGCCAATGTCCGCGGCTGCCCCGAAATCTGAGCAGCACACTGCACAAATGGAGGCCCCGCTCAAAAAGCGGGGCTTCTTTCGTTTGCGGCCTTGGTGACGGTACCTCCATGGAACTTTGCCCGCGTTGATGGGTTGCTTGATCATCTTGCGCCATCGGCAGCAGGAAACGTCACGGTGTCGACCTCCGTGGTGCAGCGAATCCGGATGATTGGGGGCTTCATGGCCAAGGATGAGACCGTACATTACGACGGCCCGGCAGGCGGCTGGGGATCGGCCAAGGGGATTGCGCGGATCTTTGCCAAGGAGCGCAATTCGCCGGCCGTGCTGGACACGCTGCGCCGCCAGAACAAGCCGGGCGGCTTCATGTGCGTCTCCTGCGCCTGGACCAAGCCTGCCGACCACAACCCTCTGGAATTCTGCGAAAACGGCGCCAAGGCGACGCTCTGGGAGCTGACGCCACGCCGAACCACGCTCGACTTCTTCGCCAAGCATACCGTGACGGAGCTACAAGGCTGGAAGGACCATGACCTTGAGCATGAAGGCCGACTGACGCATCCGATGCGCTACGACAGGCCAAGCGACCGCTACGTCCCCTGCTCCTGGGAAGAGGCCTTCACCGGCATCGGTCGTGAACTGAAGGCGCTCGATCCGAAATCGGTCATCTTCTACGCCTCCGGTCGTGCCAGCCTCGAGACCTCCTATCTCTACGCCCTTTTTGCCCGGCTCTATGGCAACAACAACCTGCCAGACAGCTCCAACATGTGCCACGAGACCACGTCCGTGGGTCTGAAGAAGGTGATCGGCGCCTCCGTCGGCACCTCGGTTTTCCAGGACTTCTCCACCTGCGACGCCATCTTCTTCTTCGGTCAGAACACCGGCTCCAACAGCCCCCGTTTCCTGCATCCGCTGCAGCAGGCGGTCAAGCGCGGCTGCAAGATCGTCACCTTCAATCCGGTCCGCGAAAAGGGCCTGGAGTCGATGATCAATCCGCAGAGCCCGACCGAAATGCTGACCGGCAAGGAAACCCAAATCTCCTGCCAGTATCACCAGGTCAAGACCGGCGGCGACATCGCGGCCGTGATGGGCATGTGCAAGCACATCTTCGCCAGGGATGACGAGGCCAAGCAGCGCGGCCGCTCCGTCATCGACCGCGACTTCGTCGCCCAGCACACCGATGGCCTGGAGGCCTTCGAACAGAAGGTCAGGGCGACCGGCTGGGACGAGATCGAGCGCGAGTCCGGGCTTACCCGCGCCGATCTGGAAGCCGCAGGCCAGGTCTACGTCGACGCCGAGCGGGTGATCGGCATCTACGGCATGGGCCTGACCCAGCAGGTCGGCGGCTTCGACAGCATCGCCATGCTCGTCAACCTGCTGCTCCTGAAGGGCAATATCGGCCGGGATGGCACAGGAATCTCCCCCGTTCGTGGCCATTCCAACGTCCAGGGGCAGCGGACGGTCGGCATCTCCGAGAAGCCGGAATTCGTGCCGCTCGACAAGCTCGCCTCCATGTTCGGCTTTGAGCCGCCCCGCGACACGGGCATGAATACGGTGGAAGCCTGCGAGGGCATGCTGGAGGGCAGCGTCAAGGCCTTCGTCGGCCTCGGCGGCAACTTCGTGCGCGCCATTCCCGAACATGGCGCCATGGAGGAAGCCTGGACGAAGATGCGGCTGACGGTGCAGATCGCCACCAAGCTCAACCGCAGCCACCTTATCAACGGCGAGGTCGCCTATCTCCTCCCCTGCCTCGGTCGGAGCGAGGAGGACATGCAGGCGAGCGGCCCGCAGACGGTGACCATGGAAGACAGCCTGAGCTGCATCCACGGCTCGGTCGGCAAGCACAAGCCGGCGAGCGAGCATCTCCTGTCGGAGATCGCCATCGTCGCCGGCATCGCCAAGGCGACGCTCCCGCCCAACCCCAAGGTTCGGTGGGACGACTGGCAGGGCAATTACGCCATCGTCCGCGACCTCATCGAGGAGACCTATCCGGACAAGTTCCACGACTTCAACAAGCGCATGTTCACGGCCGGCGGCTTCTACCGCGGCAACAGCGCACGCGAGCGGATCTGGAAGACGGAGAGCGGCAAGGCTGAGTTCACCGTTCCGGAGGCACTGTCGGCTGCCGGCTTCGAGGACCGGGACGGTCGCTACCGGCTGATGACGCTGCGCAGCAACGACCAGTTCAACACCACCATCTATGGCTACAGCGACCGCCTGCGCGGGATCGAGGGCACCCGCGACGTCCTGCTGATCAATCCGAAGGAGATGGCAAAGCTCGGTCTCACGGAGGGCCAGATGGTCAGCCTGCAGACCGACATCGACGACGGCCGCGAGCGCAAGGTGGGAGGCCTGAAGGTCCTGCCCTTCGCCCTCCCCGACGGCTGCGTGGCGGGCTACTACCCCGAACTCAACCCGCTGATCCCGCTGTCGCTGCACGAAAAGCGGTCGAAGACGCCTGCATCGAAGGCCGTCCCTGTGCGCATTCTGATCTGATCGGCATGATAAAGTCCGGCAGGGCGGAGGAAGATCCTCCGTCCTGCCGGATGCAGCTCCCACAACTCAGAAAAACTCAAGCCTTTTGCCGACCGTCAGTCGCAGTCCGAATAGCCGCGATAGCCGACCCGCATGTCCTGGCCGATCTCGAAGAGGAGGGTGGCTTCCTCTTCGCCCGCTTCGAGGCTGGGCGACAGGGTGAGACGGACGGGATCGGCGGCCATGTCTATGCGTGCGTCCGAGGCGATGGCCGGCAGCTGAATCAGGTGGCCGTTGAGCTTGGCGACTGCGGCGGCCGGAGCGCCGTCTGCGCCTCCACCGAGCGCCAGCACAGGCTTGCCGAAGCTCGTGTAGCGAAAGACGCACCGTGGCGGCCCGCCGAGCACCGTCTGGATCTCCGCGTCGACCATCGTCGCCGGATCCAGCGTCGCAACCTTTGCGCCGGCGATGGCTTCACCCGCCGGAAGCACGGTCGGCGTCTCCTCGCCGCTCATGGGATCGGTCACGTCGTCGGCAGCCTCGTTGCCGCAGGCGGCAAGCAGGCCTGCCATCAGAAGGATGGCCGGCAGCCCCTTCCGCACAGAGTGGTCACAAGCTTTCATCAGTCGCGCGCCTCCAGGTCTTCGATCAGGTACTTCATTTCGGCGATCTCGCGCTCCTGGGCCTCGATGATCTCGTCGGCGAGCTTGCGGACGCGCGGATCGGAAATCTGCGCCCGCTCGCTGGTCATGATGGCGATGGAGTGATGCGGGATCATGGCGCTCATGTATTCGGAATCATCGACCGTGGCCTGTCCGCGGACCAGCCAGAGCGACAGCGCGAAGACCGCCACCGCACCGCCGAGGATTGCCATGTTCAGCATCTTGTTCTTGTACATGCCCAGCATGAAGCCGAGCATGATCACGGCCATCGTCGCTCCCATCACCAGCGCCATCCAGGCTCGCGTCTCGCTCCAGAAGACGTGCTCGAGCGCGTAGGTGTTGAGGTACATCAGTCCGTACATCACGACCGTCGATGTCGCGATCATCGCGGCGAACCGCCAGTAAGACATTCCCATCGTCTGCAATCCCCTTTTCTGGCGGCACCGGCACTCCCGGCCGCCGTATGTCTTGAGGATAAAAAGGCTGGGGGCGGCAAATGTTCCAAGGGGTCGGGGAGTAGCGGCAACCGCTAGGCTCCGGCCGAAAACAGAAAGGCCAGCTGGCGATCACCAGCTGGCCTTCATCCGTCGCGGCATTCAACGATGCCGCTCTAAATCTCGGAATGGCGGGATTCGAACCCACGACCCCTTGACCCCCAGTTAAGTGCGCATCGGTCGAAAATGCATTAGGTATCATCATCTAAGCGGGCACCTTCTCATCTGTTGTGGGTTTTTTGGTGGGATTTGAGAGCAAGGCTAGAGCTTCCGCCACCTCATGGTCATGGACGTGGGCATATTTCACCGTCGTCTTGATGTCCGAGTGGTTCAACGCCCTCTGTACGATCTTGAGGTTCCCCGTCTGCCGCAGGAGCTTCGTACCCACATCGTGCCGGATGTCATGGAACCGGAAGTTCTCGACCCCGGAACGCTTCCGCAGCCGTCGCCATTGCGTCTTTGCACCCTCCGGGGTGATCGGGTAGCGCTCACCCTTCACCTGCCCTTCCCGCGGGCGCTTGCAGACGAAGGTGAAGACGTATTCGGGATGGTGTCCCTCGCACTTCTTCAAGATCGCTGCCACAGCTGGGGTGATCGGCGTATGCACCTCCCTACTCTGCTTCCCGATGGCCGTGATACGCTTGGCAAAGATGTTCACCGCTGACCATTTGATGAGGGTTTCCTGCCGCCGTAGGCCGGTGAGACGGGCAAATTCAAACCAAAGGGCATAGTCGTCCCGAACGGAGCTATCCAACGCTACGGCTTCGTGAGTGTCGAGTTCCCGAACCCGTTCCTTCGGCTCTTTCAGCATGTGGGTCTTCCACTGCGGGGGCTTCGGGAAGGAGTTCCCGCGCATAGCCGAGTGGTTGAATATAGCCTTGAGGAGGATTGTGCAGGATCGGTTGACGGTAGCGTTGGAGAGGGTTGGGACAGTTTTGCCGCCCTTCGTCTCCTTCCTGCCGTGGCGCGTCTCGTTCCGGCGTCGAGTGACAAGTGCCGCCACGTCCGCGTCGGCGAGCTGGTCAAGGCGCTTATCTTTGCCAAGGTAGCTGATCAGCCGCTGGATGTCGGTCCAGGTATTGTCTGAGTTGACATGGTACTGGCCCTTGTCGTTCCAGAAATGACCGGCTGCGACGTCGAGTGTAACAGGAGCGGTCCCCGTAACCCTCGCCTGCTTTATATCCTCCTCAAGCTGCGCCTTCCATTGCCGTTCAATCAGCTCAGCTTCTTTTTTGCTTTTGGCTTTTGTAGACTTGTGAACGCGATGACCGTGGAGCTGGAATTCGGCGTAATAAAAAGGGAGGCCTTTGGGCTTGTGGACTGGCAACTCGGCACCTCACGGACCTT
Organism: Pseudorhizobium marinum; assembly: GCF_000705355.1. Lineage (NCBI taxonomy): Bacteria > Pseudomonadati > Pseudomonadota > Alphaproteobacteria > Hyphomicrobiales > Rhizobiaceae > Pseudorhizobium > Pseudorhizobium marinum. The sequence goes on along the minus strand of NZ_JMQK01000006.1, from coordinate 193,646 downwards.
TTGAGCTTGAATGAACGACGCTATGTTCTTGTCCGTGAACCTGCGGTGCTTCCGGACCTTCCCTGCGCCCATGAGGATCGATCTGATCCGACCGAGGTTCACATGTTCCCGCAGTAGCTTCGTAGAAATACCAAGAATGCTGGCTGTCTCTTTAGGGGTATGGAGGGGTTCTGAAGACATTGCACCTCACCCTTTTTCTTGATCTTCGTTATGGACTTCTGGTCCGTGTTGCAGGCGGCGGCGTTCGGCTTTGATCATCTCAATCAATTGCCCTGTCATGTTCCGTGAGTTCTTCTGTGCGTACTCATTCAGCCATGCCTTGAGTTCCGGCGGGAGCTTGAGAAGTAAGGGAGACGAATAATTGCGGGCTACCATGTTAGGGCTCCTTTCAGATGAGGCTATAGTCGCGTATATATCCCATAGATATCAGGATATCAATATCACTTGGATATATGGGATATACTCATGGCCAACGAAAAGCGGAAGCGAGAAGGTGCGCAGCTTCTTTTAAGGTTCAGCGAAGGCTCTGGGTTGCGAGAGGTGCTCAAGCGCGAAGCCGCCCTTAATGGGCGCACATTGACCGCTGAGATCATTTTCCGGCTGGAGAATAGTGTAGCGCAGCAAGAAGAACTCAGCCCATCAGTATCCTCTACCGGGATTTCCGAAGAACTAGACAAGCGATTGCGCACCGAAAAATGGGAGCTTTTAGAAGCAATCAAAAAGCTTCAGGGCGAAATAGACGAGGTACGAGACCAGGTCGGTCTTGCGCCAAAAATCTGAGCTCGCAGGGAAAGTCTCAGGGGAGATAGCTGGTCTGTTTCCAGCTTAGCAGCCTACAGCTCTCGTTGTCGAACCACCCCCGCACGTGCTCGACGTTCATCCCACCGTACCCGTTGCGGGCTCTGTACTTCATATCGATCTTCTGAGTTCCATCCGGCAGAACCTCTCCGACACCGGTGGAGAGATGTTCGTAGCTGTCCGGATCGCGGAGCTGGTCCCTGACGGCGTTTTGCAGCTCGGGAAGGGCGCCGTAATAGTAGTCTAAGCATTTGCCTCGCGCTTGGTCCCCAGCCACCCGCTTACTGCCTTGGCTTGCGCCGAATGAATTCTTTGTTCCTAATGCACCACCACTTTGGATAGGTGGGCCGAGAACTAAGATAAAACAGCCTAAGACGAATAACAGCCCTATACTGGCAATGCCTACCCGGCGCAGACTTTCCCGCACCGTCATTGGCTCATGCTTCCAGTCGCGGCCATTTATACCCGACCTACCTGAACGCGCACGGCCATCCTCCGCCCGATCTAAGACTTCATTTCTCAGGCGGTCTGTCCAACGACCCGATGATGGCGGCTTGATGGACGGCTGGTTTGGCTTCTGATCAGTAGACATTGTTGGCCTCGATAAAGATTTTCAATAGCGTAGCAGCCAGGACGCAAATTGCAATTAATTGCAAACCTGTAATCTCCTTCCGTGGGACAGTGGCCTTTTGCCGCCTACACCTCTCCGTGGAGGTGTCATGGCGGAACTTCGAACAATCTTTGGACAAAGCGTTAAAGCGCACAGGCGACGCCTCAACCTCACTCAAGAAGCTCTAGCCGAACGGGCAGGGCTCTCCCTGGATATGGTCGCTAAAATTGAAGGTGGCTCAAGCGGCGCAAGCTTCGCCACAATCGAACTTCTGGCTAAGGCCATGAGTATCGAACCGTCTGCCCTTTTCGGGGTCAATCCCCAAGACCAGAGGTTTAGCAAGAGCCTCCATGAGATTGTGCGAGAGTTAGCAACTCTTTCAGAGGATGACTTGCATTGGGTAAAGGCTCTACTCGATGTGGCGCTAAGGCCTCGCCGCCGATAGCGGACTTCGTGAGGGCTTTCTACCCGTTCATACTGTTGGACCAAGATCAGAAATCAGGTAGGGATCGTTTCCAGATACAAGGATGACTGGAATAGATGCCGACACTGCGATGGTTGACAAGGGATGATGACGTTAAGGCTGCCGCGGACGTGCCCTATCGTCTTCTGGAGGAAGTCCCCGAACTTGGTCATGGCGACCGCGACACCGGCAACATGCTCATTCAAGGCGATAATCTCGATGCCTTGAAGGCGCTGCTGCCGTTCTATGCGGGTCAAGTGAAGTGCATCTACATTGACCCGCCCTACAACACTAAGTCCGCAAACTTCGCCCACTACGACGACAATCTGGAGCACTCGCAGTGGCTGGCCATGATGTGGCCGCGCCTCGAACTGCTACGAGAACTTCTTTCCGAGGATGGCTCGATCTGGGTCAGCATTGATGACCGCGAGGGGCACTACCTCAAGGTGGTGCTGGACGAGGTTTTCGGGCGGTCAAATTTCGTAACGACGTTCATCTGGCAGAAGGTCGATAGTCCAAACGACAACAAGCCCCCGATCACGCCCGATCATGAGTTTGTGTTGTGTTATGCGGCTGATCAGAAGCGGACGAAGTTCCGGAAGAAACTCGATGAGAGTATTCTAAAATCCTATAAACAGACGGTGGAGGAGCCTCGCCTACATCGGGACCGACTTCTCAAGAAGAATGGAAAAAACTCGCTCAGGAGAGATCGGCCTTCGATGTATTTCCGCCTTCGTGCGCCCGACATGACGAAGGTATTCCCCATTCATGATGACGGGCGCGAGGCGCGGTGGGCGTTTAGTTGCAAGGGTGTCCGGCAGCTACGCCGGGAGGGCCGGCTCATCTGGAAGCAGAGGAGCAAGAATGGCGAAGTGGTTTGGGTACCATACGCCAGAGAATTTGCACCAGACCTACCGACCCGTCCCCACCAGACCATCCTCCTCGATGTGAAGACAAGCCGACAGGCAAAGGCTCATGCTACCACACTCTTTCCCGGTATCGAGCAGTTCGAAACCATCAAACCTGAGGAGCTGATCCAGAGGATTTTCGACATAGCTACCAATCCGGGCGACATTGTCCTCGACAGCTTCCTCGGCTCGGGGACGACGGCAGCCGTGGCTGAGAAGATGGGGCGTCGCTATATCGGCATCGAAATGGGCGATCATGCCCAGACCCATTGTCAGCTTCGCCTGCGCAAGGTCGTAGACGGCGAACAGGGCGGCATCTCCGAGACGATAGATTGGGAGGGTGGTGGCGGTTTCCGTTACTACCGGCTCGGCGCGTCGGTGTTCGACGAGACCGGGCAGATACGCCCTGACATCGAGTTCCCGGTGCTCGCCGCGCATGTGTGGTTCTCGGAAGTCCGGTCGCCATGGTCGAGGCCCACCACGCTGTCGCCGGTGCTCGGCGTTCACGATGGCCGCGCCTATGCTCTACTCTACAACGGCATTCTCGGCGATAAGTCGACCAACGGCGGCAACGTGCTGACCCGGAAGACGGTCGACGTAATCCGCGCCGCTCTCCCTGCCGACTTCTCCGGTCCCATTGCCGTCTATGGCGAACGCTCGGCCTTGTCGGACGGCTCGCTGGTACGCGAGCAGATCGCTTTTAAGCAAACCCCGTATGACGTGAAGGCTCGTGCGTGATGGAACTCAAGGCCTATCAGACCCAGACGCTCGAAACTCTGCGCGAATTCCTCACCAAAGCTCGCGTGGAAGGCCCGAGCTCGGCCTATGAGACCATCGTCGCGGAACCCGAAATGGCAAAGCGGCTGAAAGGCTTCGCCGGCTCATACAAGGCTCTGAACGGTCTGAGCCAGACGCCTTATGTCTGCCTGCGGCTGCCCACCGGGGGCGGCAAAACCGTGCTTGCCGCTCACGCCGTCAACATTGCCAAGGAGACGTGGATCGAGCACGATTTCCCGTTGGTACTATGGCTGGTGCCAACGACGACAATCCGCAAACAGACTGTGGACGCGCTCAAGAACCCGCGTCACCCTTATCGTGCCGCGCTAGACGATGCTTTTGCTGGTCGCGTCCGCGTCTTCGACATTGGCGATTTCACCCAACTCCTGCCGCATGACCTGCGTTCAAACTGCTGCGTCGTCGTCGCTACGATCCAGACACTACGCGTCAAGGACACCGAAGGTCGGAAGGTCTATTCCCACCACGAAATGCTTGAGCCCCATTTCACCAGCGTACCCGACAGAATGCCAGGACTGGAGGTAATTGAGGACGGCAAGGGTGCTGGCACAATCAAGTTTTCATTTGCCAACCTGATGCACCTTCATCGCCCGCTGATGATCGTCGACGAGGCGCATAAGGCCGTCACCGGGCTGTCGCGGGATATGCAGACCCGCGTGAACCCGACGGCGGTCATCGAGTTCACCGCGACGCCGCGAACAAACTCCAACATCTTGCACTCGGTCTCGGCTCAGGAACTGAAAGACGAGCAAATGATCAAGCTGCCGGTCATGCTCTCCGAGCATCAGACCTGGCAGTCTGCCGTGACCGGGGCGATTTCCAAACGTGCCGAGCTTGCCGAGGATGCCCGTCGGGAGCGTGACTACATCCGCCCCATCGTCCTGTTTCAGGCCCAGAACAAGGACGAGGAAGTAACCGTCGCAGTGCTCAGGCAGCACCTGATCGACGTTGAGGGTATTGATCCCAATCGCATCGCGGTTGCCACTGGCGATCAGCGTGACCTTGATGGCATCGACCTGTTCGATCCCGCCTGCGAGATAGACTTCATCATCACGGTCGAAGCGTTAAAAGAGGGCTGGGACTGCTCCTTCGCCTATGTGTTCTGTTCGGTTGCAAACATCCACAGCGCCACCGATGCCGAACAGCTACTCGGGCGCGTGCTGCGCATGCCCTACGCCAAGAGGCGCACGATCCCGTCGCTCAACCGCGCCTATGCCGCCCTAACTTCGAAATCCTTCTCGGAAGCTGCCTATGCCCTGAGAGACCGGCTTGTTGCCATGGGCTTCGAAGAAGGCGAGGCCGAAGACAACATCCTGCCCGAGCAGCTTGATCTGAACAATGGGTTGTTCGGCCATGCCCGCCGGTGGCAGCCGAGCGTCACGGTGTCTCTCGATGCCAACCCTGCTGCCGTCAAGGAACTGGAAGCTGTCGCGCCGAGCAAGGTTAGGGTGACAACCGGGGACGACGGAAAAGCCGTGGTTAAGATCACGGGCTTCCTCAGCCCCGCCGAGAAGGAGAAGCTGGTTGCCGCACTACCTGACGCGGAAGTCAGCAATTTCTCCGATCAGGTCGCCAGCTACGAGGCCGAGCATCTGCACCATGCCTCGCCTGCCGAGCGGGGCGAGACCTTCACCGTCCCGGCTCTGATGACTTGGGTGCAGGACGAGCTTGAACTTGCTGATACCGACATCCTTATGGAGTATCACGACTGGTCCCTCGCCGACCACTCGCCGAAGCTGGAGGCCAAAGACTTCTCCATACAGGCAACGGCGGACACATTCGAGATTGATATCGATCAGCAGCGGCTGTTCGTGAAGCACGCTGACCAGAGCGCCCAACTCCTGCTAGACATCCCTGTCGAAGGGTGGAGCGAACAGACGCTCGTGCTGTTTCTTGACCGGCAAGTGCGGGACAAATTTATCGGACAGGGTGAACTCGTTCGCTGGCTGACCGACCTAGCGAACTACCTTACCGGCCCGCGCAACATCCCGTTGTCGGCACTGATGCAGTGCAAGTATCCACTCGCTCGCAAGGTCAAGGAACGTATCGCCGACATCCGAACCAAGGAGCGCGAGAGCATCTATCAACGTTCGCTGTTCGCCCCGGAGGCCAAACCCGAAATCTCCTTCGCCAACGGCTTCGTGTTCGCTGACGACATGTTCGCAGGTGCCCGCACCTATCGCGGCTCCTATCGGTTCTCGAAACACTTTACTGGATGGGACCGGATTGCTGCCTTCGATGGTGCCGACGATGGCGAGGAACTGGCCTGCGCTAAGATGCTCGACAGTCTAGCCGAGGTAAAGCACTGGGTGCGGAACGTGCCTCGTCACCCCTGCGCGTTCTGGCTCCCCACGGCCTCCGGCAAGTTCTATCCCGATTTCGTGGCCGAACTAACCGATGGCCGAATTCTGGTGGTGGAATACAAGGGCGCGCATTTGACCGATGCCGCCGACACCGACGAGAAACGCTCCATCGGAGCGCTCTGGGAGAAGACCAGCGGCGGCAAGGGGCTATTCCTCATGGCCGAGAAGCGGGTGGACGGAAAAGATATCCGCGAGCAGATGAGGCAGAAGATCGCGATCTAGCATGCTGCACGCCCGTTTTGGTACACGCCGCGGCACCGCTTTCTACCACTTCACAGCCTTAGCAACATTCGTCCAAAGGCTCCAGCAACACACTGTACTTTTGACCGACTAGAGGATGCTAACCAGTGAAGGCGAGCGAGGTTCTAAAGCAACTGATCAGCCAGGAGCCCTCGTGCCTTGATGCACTTCCACGTGATCACGGCATCTATTCCCTTCATGATCATGAGGGGAATATCCGCTATATCGGGATCACCAAAGGTGACAAGTACGGGTTCTACGGCCGGATTTACAGCCGACATGTGAGCGGGTCTGAAGGACGAAGCCACAAGTTTTCGCACGCATACAATACGGGTCGAATGTGGCGAGAGAAGCGTGACAACAGTTCGGATGCACAACTGGCAAAGCATCTTCGAACCGCCTTCGTCAGACGGTATTGTCGTGCCACCTATGTCCAAGTTCCCTCGTCGCTTTGGCACAACCTATCTCAGCTCGAAACAGCTGTACAGGCCATAGCCCCTGACGGAATGTTCGCGTGGGGTAGCAAACGAGCTTTCAATCCGCTACCGGAGCCGCACTTTTTGCTGGACGCGTTGCTGGACGATCTGCAGTTCACAGCGGCCCAACGAGCTGCCGTTGAGCGCCAGGCTTCCTTGTCGCTCATACGAGCTAGCTGATCGTCAGCGAACGTTGCAGAGGGATCATCCGAAGTCGTCGTTGACAGCTGACAGCTGCATCCTGCCAATCTTTAAGCGTCTGACCGTTGATGGTCAGCTTCTATGACGTCCGACCGGTTGTCTTGCGGTTCTCACCGCCGCAGCAGCGCTTGGGCTTGCAAAAGTTACATCTTTGGCAAACTCCAGGAAAGTGGGGTCATTCGTAGAAACAAGTCGCCCCTCTCGAACCATGCTATGATTTTTCTAGATCATTTTGAGGCGTCAGGCACAGCAGCTCGACATGCGCGCGGGTATCCCTCAAGCAGCCCTGCCATACTTGGCACCTCGAAAGGCCAAATCATGGTTTGCGCCACTTACTAAAGTCAGTATTTCAGGTTGCGGCTTGCCTAGCTTGGAAACCTGCTTTTCTAGACTGCCCAGTCGCCGCAATTGCTTTGACAATAAACCTCGTGCGGCTTCGTCTACCACCGGCCGGTCTTCGACAGCGCCCCACCACGTTTCCAATGCATGAACGCCCCGCCTTATGAGGTCGGTTAGAAGCACATCATGCTCCGCTAGGCGGATAACAGCTTCGAACACGGCTAGCTGTCCAGCTGGCGCTACGGCTTCGCGTGCCGTCGCATCAACAAGCTCTCGTGCGAAATCAAATCGCCTTCCTATCAGCGTTTGGAAATAACCCGAGGTAACCACCTGGCGATGCAGTTTGAACGAAATTCTCTCGACCACTTCTAAGGACAACTCCGCGACGCGTCTCCAGTCACCTCGAACCTTAGCGGTTCCAATGAGCCCGCTGCATGCATTGATAAAACCATCGAGCCAGATATCGCGATGAGCTTCATTAGAGGACAGAGATTTGGTCAGGATGTACAGCCCCTGCCAATCCTCCAACTCCTTTTTGGTTTGTATTATGTAAGAAGGGAGTTCGGGGCGTGAGCAGTTGTACCGACGCGCATTGTGAAAGGCTATATCAGCCTCCTTCGGTTGCGGCGGCTGAGCCTTCAAGAGCGACGCGCCGTAGATGCACGCTACGTCGCCATTCGTCGGATGCTGTGATTGCAGTCTTCTGGCGGAGATGACGGCTTCGCCCGTACGTCCTCCCTTCCATAGTGCAATAATTGTCCTGATTGCCAAACCAATGGATTTCGTGTTGCTACGGCTCCTTTCTTCTGCGCGCGCACATGCCTCCTCCACACTCAGAGCTTGGCTCCCGAGATGTCGAACGAGTATTTCCCTCACTGCGACAAGATCACTCGGCACGAATATTATTGTGTCGCTGCTACCCCTAACCGTCGTGGCAAGCAGATGGTAGCTCTGTAGATGACCTATACGCTCACGAACTACCTTGGTCGTCAGATCAAGAACCGCAGCCAAATCCTGTACGCTGGTTTCCCCCAGCAGGATCACAGCCAGAAGAAGACGGGCCTCAGCGGTACTTAATCTCCGGATTTCTCGTTCGAACGCGAATGCGCGAACATCTTCGCCGTCTTGCCCCTTCCATGTCTCAAGGGCATGAACGATATTCTCACCCAGCTTGACTAGGCGAAGTATTGACGCTGCAAATAGAGGAGAACCTGATGAGCTTCTAAACAAATCATCGATAACATCGCCGTAGATAGGTGGGATGCCAAACGCGTGAGCGACGTTCTTGATGAAGTCACCGAAGGCCTCGCGCTCCAGACCCTCCAACTTAAGGACCCCGGTCTGGGGAAGACCTTGATCAATGCGTGATGTCATCAAAATCTTGCTGCTCGGAAGCTCCCGTCCCACTGTCCGCAGAGCAATAGTATTCATCGAGTTCACCACCCGCCGCTGTTCTTCCGGCTGAAGACTGTCGATATCATCTATAATGATCAAAGCGGGCACGATGCAGAGAGCTTCAATGATGCTTTCTTCAAAATCCTCAGGCGCTAGGTCGTCTTCATCGGCGTCAACCCTGTACGACATCGCCGCAAGTATCGCTTTGTGGAGGCTCGCGAGATCGTCAAAATCGACCCTCCCAACGGCAACCATTTCGCCTCTAAGGGCAGAGAACGTTCGAACTTTGGCCGCCAACCAAATCACTTGCTCTACTGCCCCTGCTCCCAGATCGCTAACCTCTTCAGCAAAGCGATAGGCAAGAGTAGTTTTACCTAATCCTCCGATCCCCGATATGAGGCGGATGGGACTACGCGGATCACCAATCCACTCGCGTAACTCGGATAAGGGCTCGGCGCGACCCAGAAATTCGATAAGGTCAGGATCGCGAGCGGGAAGTGTTGACGGTAGTTTTTCGCGCCTTTTTCCCTCGCGTTCCGGCGGTGCGCGGTCCGAATGAAGGAACGCCCAGTCTGAGCTCACATTAGCAGCGGGGCGACACTCATCCCGAATGCGTACATAGGTTTCCCTGTTGAAGCACTTATTCCCATTGGGTTTGATGGGGCCATCTTTGATGAAGCGGACCGGCAATTTCCCAGGTGCGCGCCGTGGGATCATGAGGACACCGATTTGGATGGTCTGACCTGCTGTTTCGATCTGAAATTTCTGAAAATCGCATTCTATGGGATTATCACCCACATATGCGTTGAGCCTCCGATTAAAGTCAGTGCAGTCGAAGTCGCCTTCGACGCCTTTTACCCGTGCCTTTCCCTTGTCGGTAACGCCAAAGACAATATAGCCGCCATAGGCATTGTGGAATGCGACAGCATCTTTGACGATGTCGCCCAACTGGGCGTCGAACACTTTGCGCGGATTATCTCCACCGTCTGTCGGAAGCGCCGGCAGGTTTTCTTTGTAGTCCCACAGCTGGTTCTCAGCGTCATGCGGCTTACCATCGGGCAGCAACAACGTCAGCACTTCTGAAGTGAGCACTAGATCGTCGACTAACACCCGAAGACGACTTGTTACTGCTGCGGTAGAAAGCTTCGCCACGTTTTCTCTCCCATTTCTCCAACTGTAGAACGAGAGCGCTCACTCGCAACGGCCGCAGCACGGTAATCAACAGAAACCTGATGCCTTCATCAGGCAGCGAACGTCTACAGGATGGCGGCCGCCGCATTCTCAATAAACAGCTCACCGCTGCGGATGTACCGAGACAGCATGGCGTCGCTGGCGTGACCTGTCTGTTGCCGGATTTTCCAGCTAGGCACACCCGCCTGTGCGGCGGTCGTCGCGAAGCCAGCCCGAAGGCTGTGACCAGAGAACTTTGAGGGGTCAAGACCAATCATCGCCACTCGCTGTTTGACTATGTTCGAGACAGCCTCCGCCGAAAGACACCGGGCTTGTGGAATGCCGCCTTTGCTAACTGACCGGAAGATCGGTCCTGCAAGTATGGACGCGCAGCTTAGCCAAGCTTCGAGCGCGGCGACCGGACAATGTCGCGTCTTGCCGAAGGGGATTGCGATGTCGCGTCCGAACCCGTCCTGATCAGTCTTCGAGCGCCGCAATGTGATAATGACCCCATGTCGCACGAATGCCACGTCGTTAAAGTCGAGCGCTGCAAGCTCACTTCTTCTGAAGCCTGCGGCAAAGCCCACCAATAGCAAAGCGCGATCCCTGACATCGCGAACAGAGCTTCCCAACCTGTCCAGTGCCAAGAACAGATCATCCCGAAGCAGCGGCTCCGCGCATCTTTTAGCCGCTCCTCGATGCCTGCTAATCCCTCGCAATGTTGATCTGGCCGGCTCTTGCTTTGTTGGGTCGACAAATCCCAGGGCTGTATGCGCTCGTGACAGTGATGCGGCCCAACGTCGTAGGGTAGAGATTGAGTGCGTTTCTGCATGATCAGCAAAATAAGTAGCTAATACAGTAGCATCAGAAGGGAGTTTGCCACCCCACTTCCTGAACCGCTTCAGGTCACTGGCGTAGGCCCGACGGCTGTTGGCCCCAATGCTTTGCTCCAGGTACTCCCTCACATGATCCGGTAGCGATCCAACCAAAGCACTGCCTTGTGCAATTGATTGCAAATAAGGAGCGCTCGCTTTTGAAGGAAAATTTTGATCCTGATAATAAGAGTTATCGGAGGTAAAGCTGCTCATCGGCGGCTCTCCCTAAAAAGAGGAAGCTCGGCTTGCCTTTGTGGCTGACCTCCCCGATCATAAAGGCGGCACCGGATTTCATCGAGATGGTGTCGATGTTCACGTATCGTTGACAGGATTGGCATGATGCCTTCATCAGGGGTGCCAACCTTCCCCATATCTGTTTGCAGACCGAGCGCGTACAACTGGTCGGATTGGCTCCATGCGGCTCGAAGAAGCAAAGGCACTGCATCGACGTAGAAGCTGGCCATCGCGGCCACATCATGCGCTCGAAACTCCGGCACATATTCTGCGAGACGTTGCCTGACGTCCCAATTTACCCGAAGAAGCTCTCGAATGGCCGCCTTTCCGACGCGAGTGTGCTTGTCGAAGGTGTATGTAGGGACGCCGCGGGGGAACTTTGGCTCTGGAGGGGTCTCCTTTACCAGTTCAAGTAGCTTGCGTCGCTCGTATAGAACCGCAGAGAGCAACGGGACCATCAAAACAATGGGTTCCCGGGTTAGTTTGGCTGCAACTAACGTCGCATCGCATAAGGCAGCGTGCGAACCAGCAGCCGCTAGCAGTTCCATCAGACCCTGAGGGTCCCCCTGATCGAGAACCTTTGGACCTCCTCCATGGAGCGTTACGTTTGGTAGTGTCATGTGGACCTCCTTGATTTCAGGAGGTCATCCAGGTTCAGGCGACCCACAACGAACGATAGAGTGCCCTCACCTCAGAGCAAGAGTTTCCATCTTATTCAGCTCGATTATCCGCTAGCAGCTGTGGCTGCGGGCCGGCAGCCGGGGCGAGAGAAAATTTAGAGCTTCAATGGTACTACCAGAACTTTCTCCGGTAATTGGACGAGTGGGAGTGTCGGATGCGCGAAGATGAATTTAAGCAATGGCTGCAGGACGGTGGCGCAGACGCGGTCAATGCAGGGAATACTCGCGCATTCGCTGTTAGGACAATCGAGAAGAATTTGAAGGCACTAGGGTCGCCTCACAACGACCTGGAGAGCGCGTATCAAGACGATCAATTCGCCCAGTTGCGCCAGCGTCTCAAAGAAATGCGCAGCGATGAGGCGATTTCCCGCGGCGACTTCCGCATCTTGATGCCGCAGTCCGAGAACCCTCTTGGTCGGTTGTCAAGCTGGCGCTCCTGGCTGGGGCAGTACGGGCGGTTTTTAAGCGGCGAAGTTCGAGCTCCTCGCGACGCGGATCGGATCAGGCAGTATGTACTAGAGCGCTATATCGAACCCGCTAGAGAACAAAACGCCCAGAGCGTGGATGTACTGGTTCGTGATGTGAACTCGGCGCTCGGATTAAACGACGGATGGCCGAATATCTGTCAGGTCTTGGCAGGCCCAAATTTTCAAGAGTTCGCTGACGTCTCGCCTCCGGAACGCATTGGTGCTCCAGTCAGTCCAGCCACCGTCTTTCGGTTTGGGTTCGACGGAGCAGCACCGCTGCTAGCCAGCGAGCCAACAAACCTCATCCTTTACGGTCCCCCTGGAACTGGCAAGACGTTCGAAACGGCGGTCGAGGCCGTGCGGCTTTGTGGCGAACACGTTTCATCTGATCGACAGGAATTGATGACAACCTACCATCAGCTACTCCATGCGGGACGGATCGAATTTGTCACGTTTCATCAGTCACTGTCCTACGAAGATTTTGTTGAGGGGCTCCGCCCTTCTAAAGGGGCTGAGGATGCATCCGTGGGTTTCGAATTAAAAGCAGAACCAGGTGTCTTTCGGCGGATCGCAAGGCGAGCCGAAACAAGCACCGGCCCCGGCGACGTTACCTATTCGCTCGCTGGACGGCAGATTTTCAAGATGTCCATTGGGGCTGCTGACGATCCCGTGGACGCCCATCTATTCGAAGAGGCTATTGCGGGGGGCTACACACTCTTAGGCTATGAAGATATCGATTGGTCGGATGAGCGCTTTTCAAGCCGCGAAAAAATTATTGAAGCAGTTAGGGTCTCCGGCGTGACCTCTACTGATAAGCCTACGGCCTTCAGCGGTCGGGTCCAGTTTCCCTTCATCTTCCGCAACAATATGAAGAAAGGTGACATGATAATTGTCTCTAAGGGGAACAGCCTTTTCCGAGCTATCGGCGAAGTGACCGGTGACTACCAGTTCGCTCCCCGGGAAGGCGGGGACTACGGGCACCGTCGTGCAGTTAAATGGCTGTGGGTAGATCGGGCGGGTGTGCCAGTTACGGAACTTTATACACGCGCCTTTACGCAAAAATGCATTTATCTCCTCACCCAATCTGAACTCAACATCGCTGCCCTCGAACGATATGCTGCTAGCCAACAGGACGCGGGCCGCGGCGCGCCAGAACCCTTCGTGCTGATAATCGACGAGATAAACCGAGCAAACATCTCAAAGGTGTTTGGGGAACTGATCACTCTGCTAGAGCCCGACAAGCGCCTCGGCCAACTGAACGAACTAAAAGTTAGGCTGCCTTACTCTAAAGAGCCATTCGGAGTTCCAGCAAACCTCCACGTGTTGGGAACAATGAACACTGCAGATAGATCAATTGCGCTGCTCGACACCGCGTTAAGAAGACGCTTCCGTTTCCGTGAGCTCATGCCGGACCCTTCGAAGCTCGCCAACGTGGAGGGAATTAATCTCTCAGCGCTGCTCACCACGCTGAACGAACGGATAGAGTATCTTTTCGACCGGGAACATCAAATTGGCCATGCTTATTTCATAAACTGCAGGTCGAAGTCTCAACTAGACGAGGTCATGCGCCACAAAATCATTCCGCTTCTGTCCGAATATTTCTACGGCGACTTGCAGAAGGTCGCTATCGTCCTTGGCGACGCCGACAATCGCGAAGGAGATCGCCAGGGTAATTTTTTGGACAGGCAGCGACTGAAGGTTCCAAAGGGCGTTTCCGCCAATGATGAGGACCTTCCTCACCGCTACCGATGGAGCGTACGAGACGAGTTCTCGTACCAGGACTTCATGGCGGCATGATCCGGAGAACGATCCACGAATGGGGCTCTATTTCATACGGCGATGCCGATAACGAAATCCCCTCCTATGCGGCGGATAAGCTTGCTGCCGTCGCCAAATCCTCTTTGCTCGCTGGGCGTAGCGGCATCCGAGTTCTTGAACATGGTAGGCGAGCACTACGCGCCCAAGGCGTCGTCGGGATAATCGCCGCAAGCGACTGCGCTCTGGAGATACTGCCGAAGATAGATCACGATAAAGGCAACGAGACGGAACCAGTCGGAACTGTACGAAAAAGGCTCGTTCACATGCTTGCGGCTGTGCTCGACCTGAAGCTTGAAGTCGGTGCTCTAACCCAACTCGATTGGCAGCGAAATTCGCTTCTTGAAATATTAATCGGCGTCTTCACCCAGAAACTAACGGACGTGCTCAGACAAGGAATGCCTCGACGCTACGTGGAGTGCGAGGAGGATTTGCCTTCAGTGCGCGGAAGGTTGGACCTAGCACGACAATTCACCACTCTCGCAGCTAATCCTTCTTTGCTTGCGTGCCGCTTCGACGCGCTCACAAGGGATATTGCTCTCAACCAGATAATGAAAGCTGCAGTTCAAAGCTTGGCTGGTGTTGCACGTACGGTGGCAAATCAGCAACGTCTCCGAGAGCTTGGGTTTCTCTACTTGGAAGTTAAAGGCGTACCAATCTCCGCCCTGCGCTGGGACGAGATCGTTCTGGACCGGACAAATAATCGCTGGGCCGAACTCTTAAGACTGGCAAAGATGCTTCTGGGTCAGCGTTTCCAGACGACCTCCCAAGGCACGGGAGGCGGATACTCACTGCTGTTCGAAATGAATTCCCTTTTCGAGCAGTACGTCGCTCGCAAGCTTAAGCAGGCATTGCGGGACACGGACCTTCGAGTGGTTTCGCAAGGGGGGCAGCTCCACTGCCTAGAGGATGAAGATAACAAACGGCTCTTCCGCACCCGGCCCGATATCCTGATCCAGCGTGGCGATCATGTAGTGCAGATTATAGACACGAAGTGGAAGAGGATCGTGAACGCTGCTGACGATCCTAAGCAGGGCGTATCCCAAGGCGATGTTTACCAAATGATGGCATATGGGCAGCTCTACAAGTGCCCCCGGTTGACGCTCCTATACCCTCATCATTGGGGTCTTTCCCCGCCTGACGGAGTGCATTCCACGTTCCGAGTGCGCGGAGGAAACCACTTCCTGGAGGTTCGTACTCTAGATATCGCCACTGACGACCAGTTGACGGACCGCTTGAAAGCCCTGGTAATTGATACTCATCTCGCAAAGCCTCGAACGTGACGCTGACCATCACCTAAAGCAGCCGCTGCTTGGGAGGCTAGCTATGCAAACGATCTTTGCTGGACCAGCAGCGCTGCGCATTCGAAGAGCAGGGTCGCCGACCTGCTCCGGAGTTCTTCGCGGAAACTTCTCGGGGACCTCCCTGTCTCGTGAAAGTCGTTTGGGGTCAGGCGACCCACGTGAATGTCACAGGCGCCGATCCGCACACCATGCGTATTTTAGAAGAGATGCTTTTACCCATCGGTCAGCAACAGCCAGAAGTCCTTTGGGGCAGCAATCGAGCCTCACTTCCCATTGTCGAAATAACTGTCCTTTATCCTCCCGAGTACCTAGCCGCAGACAGACGCCGACACGTACCATGCGCCGCCCCATCACCAGCGCGCAGCATGGGAAGGGGGCTATGGGGGATGGGTCGTGCGATCTCGGAGAGAGAGCACATCTGAGCGAAGCGAGGATACTTCGCCGAAGGTGTTTCCACCGTTGCGCAATTGAGGCATCGCCGAAAGCGCGCATTGATATGTTAATATCAATATTCCCAATCAGATGTTTATGGGACATTTGCTTATGAACCATTCTTCAGAGAACTGCCCGGTACAAAGAACTTCTCGGGGAAGCTTCCTCGATAACGGAGGCTCTCGAAGGCTCCCTGATTTGAGGAAGTTCTTGCGCACATAGAGAGGCTCCTTAATTCGGGAACTTCGGTTCATTCGCTGCAAGATCAAAAAGCCGCTTGAAGATGTATGGCAATTGCTTCCGATCCACGACGTCCTCTACAAACACCTTATCTCCCTCCTTGTGTTTGATTTTGACAGTCGGGTCTAGAATTGCTGCTACCTCAAACCAGAACGCATTATGGTCGAACGCGATCTGGTACTTGTTGGTGTCATTGGTGCGCACTCGCCCCGTGTAGATGATAAAATATGAAGTCTTCTTGAGTGTAGGAATGGCCCGGTCGTAGATTTGCTTCCGTGATAGTCCTGAGAGGGTGACTAGTTCCTCCGATGAGAGAAAAAGCCAACCATGAACTTTCCCGTCCCTCTTCCGATTAATGAGCTTGGTAGTATCAACGCGGAGCTCTAGAAAGGCGTGGCAAAGACGGGCGGCAACCGGGTCTCCAATAATCCTTTCACATACAGCCAGCGATCCTGGTCTAACATGGAACTCTTTGATGGTCTTTGCTGGCTTCTTTGGCGCTGAGGCTATTATGGCGTGAACAGAATTGTTGGTGGCGTCACTAACTTTAATCGGCTTGATGCCCAGAGGCGTTTGATCAATAATTTTCATGGTTGCTTCCGCGCAATCAATTGCAATGTCGCATGTCGCGGTCCCACGACCACGGCAGCGAGTTAAACCCTCAGCCACATCAGGGCTGAGGGCCTAATCGCAGCACCTCAAGAAGTATCGAAACAGTCATAGGGTGAAGAGAACGGAGCGCTCGACAATCGAAGTCGTGGGGAAAGTCGTGGGCTTTGGAACCCCCTAAGGAGCCTTTGGCTCCCTTTCGTTCCCCTGTAGGCATTAAGCGCTACAGGGGAAGAAAGCGGAAACCCCAACAATGGCAGGGTTTGATACCTCGGAATGGCCGGATTTGAACCGACGACCCCTTGACCCCCAGTCAAGTGCGCTACCGGGCTGCGCTACATTCCGACAAGCTCTTGCGAGCAGGATTTCCGTAGTCTTTCGACCATTCCGGCGCAAGGGGAAAATTGGACCATGGACGAAAAAGGGAACGGAAGGGGGCCAGCAAGCGCGCTTCGGAGCGGAAAGCTTCGCTCCGCCGCCCGGTCACGTTTGGTGGAAGAAAATGCCGTGTCAGATGCGTCACTCCACCCCGGCGTGCTTCGCCGTGACGGTTCGATCAGAACGACCCAGCGTTCTCCCGTCAGCGCAAAGCCCCGAATCCCCGAACGAGGGAGGTGGGATCCTCGACGCAGCCTACTTGATGATCGCGCCTGGCCTGCCTTCGCTGCCGGGACGCCGCCGAGCGTCCTTCAGCTCCTCCTCGGGCGTCCTGGTGACGTCGACGCTTTCGGTAAAGCGCCTGTGCCCGTCCTTCTCGTTGATGTTCTTGTCGGCTTCGTTTGCAGTCTTCTCTGCCATCGTCGCTCTCCTTGGCTTCCGACTGCCTAACTGCGGAGAGCGGAAAAAGATGCGCCGGGCCATGAAGTCTCCGGACAGGCCCCCAGGCCAAGCGTGGCCGGAACATCGGCGCCCGCGTCGTCGGCCCTTCACGAGCAGGAGAGCCGTTCGGGCAAGGTCGACCACCGAGGGGCTGCCGGGCGATTTACCGCTTGCTATCTCCAGGCGATGGCGGCATGCCCTGTCGAGCAAGGAGCGCGCCATGTCCTCGGAAAAATTCATCATCATCCCCTACAAAAAAGGCAGGGGCGGGCTTGTGCCGGGCGAGCTCCGGCAGGCGAGCAATGCGGCTTCAGCCGAGCGGATCGCCACGGCCATGTCCGAGCGCCATCCCGGCGTCGCGGCCTATTCAGTGATCGTCGACACCGAGACGGGCGACATGACATCCCCCAATCTGATCATCGCCTTCGGGGACGTTCCGCCGCTTCAGGACTGACGCCCAAGCATGTTTCAGACGCAGATCCGACGGGCAGGCCTTTGGCCCGTCGCCGCGGCGCGGCCGTGCCTGTGCCCGTGCATCCCCTTCCGCCACACCGGATCTGGGCTCCCCCCGACCAGAGACCAAGTTGACCTCGATCCTTAGCCGTGCAAAGACATCTCTGGGTTGAGGAGATTATTGATGTCAGATGTCGAGGGGGTGGACGGGTCCGAGTCCAGCTGGCCGGATATCGTGCAGTATGCCGAGTCCATTGCGGAGAAATCTAAGCATCAGTCGGTTTACTGTTACCTCCGCGTCCCGCACGGGCTGGAGCGGTCGGCGCGGAAGCTGGTCCGGGATCTGGGCGCCGAGGACAACTTTACCGTTCTTCACCAGAACGAGATGTTCCCCTCGACCTGCAGCCGGATCACCACCCTGCGCTCACCGGAGAAGGGTGCATTCTGGTGGCGGGCATTTCGGTCGCTGTTTCCGTCCCGAATGATGTCGCCCGCGTGAGCCACGTCCGCGACAGGGTCTTTCAACCGGGGGCCATGTCGGCCACGGGTGGTCCCTTGTGCGCCAGGCGCGTGTCGCGCGCATAGGAATCGCGAAAACTGCGTTCGGCCCGGCTCTCGGGATATTTAAGCGTCAACGGAAAGAGCCCGTCGGCATAGGTGCCGGTGGCCATCTCCGGTTCCGATCCATTGGCCGTCTTCTGCATCATCCAAACAATCATCACGTGACCCTCCGTCCGCGCAAAGAACGCGGCACCGGCGCCCCGGGTTCCGGTCGGATCCGATCGTTTTCATGAAGTTTTAACGACGTTTGCATCAGCCGCCGCGAGAGACGACCGTCAAACGAAAAAGCCGGTCTCGAAGGACCGGCTTTTCACATTCACTCAGTAGGGCGAACGGCACTGGCGCCGTGGGCCGTGGTAGGGCTGGAAGGTGTTGTCGTAGGCGCGGTAGGAGCGGTAGCGCGAGTGGCACCAGTTCACGTGCGCATTGCCACCGCGATAGTAGCGCGGCTGCTGCTGTGCGGCGATCGCGCCGCCGATGATGGCGCCAGCGGCCAGGCCGCCGATGATGGCACCCGCATTGCCGCGATGATGGCGGTAGCGGCGATGGCCGTAGTGGCGCTGGCGGTAGCCGCGATGGCCGCGCCAACCATGGCCGCGGTGCCCCACTTCCTGGATCCTGGTCGCTTCGACCTTCGGCACGGAGACCGAGGGGAATGCCTGTGCCGGGGCAACGCCCGTGAAGGCCGTGACCATCGAAATCAGGATGACTGCGAGCTTTTTCATGTTTCCTCACCTCTTTTTCTGCGTCTTCTGAAGCAGATAGTCAGGGCTTGCGCCTGAACCAGAGGTGAACGGTGACGTTTTTGAAGGCCTGGCTCAGCGCACCTGGTCGAGGAGCCGCTTGCATTCCAGGAGGTCGAAGAGCGCTTCCTGCAGAAGGGCGCGGTCCTCCTTGCCGATGCCGGACTTGCCGATCGACACCTCAAGAGCCTCGTCCTCGGTGCTCGGGCCGAAGCCGAAGAACCGGCCGCTCGGTTTTGCCTTCGG
The DNA here is from genome assembly GCF_000705355.1 of Pseudorhizobium marinum. Classification (NCBI taxonomy): domain Bacteria; kingdom Pseudomonadati; phylum Pseudomonadota; class Alphaproteobacteria; order Hyphomicrobiales; family Rhizobiaceae; genus Pseudorhizobium; species Pseudorhizobium marinum. Next base: position 174,410 of record NZ_JMQK01000006.1, on the reverse strand, counting down.
GCGCCCGACAAGCTGGTCCTCCTCGCCGCCACCGATCTTCGGCTCGGCCTGCTTGTCGCCGCTGGCGGCAACGATCGCATCCATGGTCGCCAGGTCGCCGGAGGCGATGGCGGACACGAACTTGTTACCATTGGTCTTCAGGAGCTTCTGGACGCCCTTGATCGTGTAGCCATGGTCGTAGAGGAGATGGCGGATGCCCTTCAGGAGATCGACGTCTTCGGGGCGATAGTACCGCCGACCGCCGCCACGCTTCATCGGCTTGATCTGCAGAAACCGCGTCTCCCAGAAACGCAGGACGTGCTGGGGCAGATCGAGATCTTCGGCAACCTCGCTGATGGTGCGGAAAGCGTCCGGGCCTTTGTCCAACTCAGTCTCCAACGGCAAGCTTGAACATGCCTGCAAGCGAGTCGCGCCGGCACGAAGTGCCATGTACGAATCGTGGGTCATTTCAGCGCTCTAAGCGCTGCGATTCAAGTGGGAAGAAAGGCAGTGAACAGACTAATGACTCAGGCTGCCGGAACGGCCGTCTTCTGCTTCAGCTTTCGGGTATTGTGCGCCCTCAGGATCCGCTGCTTCAGCACGTTCGACGCCTTGAAGGTCATCACGCGGCGCGGCGAGATCGGCACTTCCTCGCCGGTCTTCGGATTGCGGCCGATGCGCTCGTTCTTGGAGCGCACCTGAAACGTGGCGAAAGACGAAAGCTTGACGATTTCCCCGCGGACGATCGCATTGCAGATCTCGTCGATGATGGTTTCGACCAGTTCGGCCGATTCAGTTCGGGAGAGACCCACCTTGCGGAATACCGATTCCGCCAGATCCGCCCGTGTCACTGTTTTTCCGGCCATGATCCCCGCCCAGTTCTTTACCGCTCTGTACGCCGGGCAAGAGTATTTTGGTTGCAGGCCAGGGTCAAGCTCTACTGTAAAATCAGCAGGTTCGCCCGCTGTCTTAGCTTGATACAGCCTCGGCGGGGGTGCCGCTACCAGCGAACGAGAATTGCCCCCCAGGTGAATCCGCCGCCCATGGCCTCCAGCATCACAAGATCGCCCTGCTTGATGCGGCCGTCATCGAGCGCAACCGACAGCGCCAGCGGGATGGAGGCCGCCGAGGTGTTGCCGTGCAGATCGACCGTGACCACCACCTTGTCGGTGGGAATACCGAGCTTCTTGGCCGAGCCGTCGATGATCCGGCGGTTGGCCTGGTGCGGCACCAGCCAGTCGAGATCGTCGGCCGTGGTGCCGGTCGCCTCGAAGGCAGCCTCGATGACGTCGGTGATCATGCCGACGGCGTGCTTGAAGACTTCACGGCCTTCCATGCGCAGGTGGCCGACCGTGCCGGTGGTCGAGGGGCCGCCGTCGACATAGAGCTTGTCCTTGTGGCTGCCGTCGGAGCGCAGGTGCGCGGTCAGGATACCGCGGTCGGCAACTGTCCCCTCCCCCTCGGCAGCTTCCAGCACCAGCGCACCGGCGCCGTCGCCGAAGAGCACGCAGGTGGTGCGATCGTTCCAGTCGAGGATGCGCGAGAAGGTCTCGGCGCCGATCACCAGCACGCGCCTGGCCATGCCGCCGCGGATATAGAGGTCCGCCGTCGCCATGGCATAGACGAAGCCGGAACAGACGGCCTGGATGTCGAAGGCGAAACCATGGGTCATGCCCAGCCGCTGCTGGATGTTGACGGCGGTGGCCGGAAAGGTGTTGTCCGGGGTCGAGGTGGCGACCAGGACAAGATCGATGTCGTCGGGCGTCAGGCCGGCGCGATCGAGCGCCGCCCGGGCTGCCTGCTCGCCAAGCGAGGCGGTGGTCTCGCCCTCGCCCGCGATGTAGCGCTGGCGGATGCCCGTGCGCTGGACGATCCATTCGTCCGACGTCGCGACCATGCCCTCCAACTCGCGGTTGGGGACGACGCGCTTGGGCAATGCAGCCCCGTAACCGCGTACCACTGAACGGATCATGCTATTTCTATCCTGTCGTCAGGCCGCTTCAGGGCCAGCCGGTGGCTGGCGGCGGGCATGGTAAGTTTCGAGGTCTTCAACGATCTTCTCGGTCAGGCCATTGCGGGCCATGTCGTAGCCGACATCGATCGCCGCGGCGAAGCCTTCGGCATCGGTGCCGCCATGGCTCTTGATGACGATGCCGTTCAATCCGAGGAAGACACCGCCATTGACCTTGCGGGGGTCCATCTTCTCGCGCAGGCGGTCGAAGGCGCCCTTGGCGAGAAGATAACCGAGTTTGGAAAGCCAGGTGCGAGACATCGCCTCCCGGAGCAATTCGGCGATCTGGCGGGCCGTGCCCTCCGCCGTCTTCAGCGCGATGTTGCCGGTGAAGCCTTCGGTGACCACCACGTCGACCGTCCCCTTGCCGATGTCGTCGCCTTCCACGAAGCCGTGATAGGAAATCGTCGGGAGATTGGCCTCGCGGATCAGCCGGCCCGCTTCCTTGACCTCTTCCTGCCCCTTCACTTCCTCGACGCCGACGTTGAGGAGGCCGACGGTCGGCCGCTGCGCCTCGAAGAGGGCGCGCGCCATGGCGCCGCCCATCAGGGCGAAGTCCATCAGCTGATGGGCGTCGGCACCGATCGTCGCACCGATGTCGAGCACGATGCTCTCCCCCTTCAATGTCGGCCAGATGCCGGCGATGGCCGGACGTTCGATGTGCGCCAGCGTGCGAAGGCAGAATTTCGACATGGCCATCAAAGCGCCGGTATTGCCGGCGGAGACGACGACGTCGGCTTCGCCGAGCTTCACGGCCTCGATGGACCGCCACATGGTGGAGACGTAGCGCCCCCGGCGCAAGGCAGCACTCGGCTTCTCGTCCATCCCGACGGCAAGCTCACAGTCGTGGAAGACCGACCGCTCGCGGAGCTTCGGATGCTTGGCGAGATAGGGCTCGCATTCGGCCTGCAGGCCGAACAGCAAGAAGGTAATGTCCGGATGTCGTTCCAGCGCCTTTGCAGCACCGGGGATGACGATTTCAGGACCGAAATCGCCGCCCATGACATCGAGAGAAATTCTGATCACGCGTCCCTGATCCTTTTGCTCGCCACGGGGCGTAACCCTGGCCAAAGTAGTGGCTCCCGCGGTGCTTACAACGCAATAGCGGCGATTTCTACGCTAGTCTTGCTTTTTCCAGTCCTTGAGGGCCGCGAAAGGTGAAGGCCGCGCATCTGGCCCCGAGGCATCGTCCTCAATATGGCCCTCAAACTCGACGTCCTTCTTGCGCGGGTATGGATCGATCGCGAGCGCGACGGCCTCCGCGATCACCTCACCGGCGTCGATCGTGTCTCCCACGAAGACCTCGGGCGCGTCCGGGCCTTCCGGATCCAGCACCATCTCGGCCGTGTCGCTGAGCATGACGCGGGCGAGCTTGGAGCCCTCGGGCACGAAGATCTGCTCGAAGGTCTCGTCGATCTTCGACGCGACCGGCTCCAGCGTCACGACGCAGGCCTGCTCGACCTCGGCCTTGACGTGCCCCTTGATCCGCACGCCGTCCTTCTTCCAGCGGGTGATCTGGATCTCCGAGGCCAGAGAGCGGACCGCCAGCACCTTCCATGTCTCCGCCAGCCGTTCCAGCTCGGCGGGTGCGGCCTCGATCTGGACGGTGATCGGATTGACCGAAACATGTCCGACCCGCACGCGGTAGGACAAGGGAGACTTTTCACTGCCTTGGTGAGTGGGTTTCATGGATACCTCAATTTCCTGGCGTCGGCAGCACAATGGCGCCGCGCGCTATCTCGTCTTCGCTGATCGTCGACAGCTGGGTCTCCGCCGACAGCATCCAGTCGGCAAGACCGCGCATCGGCTGGGCCGGCTCCACCTTCGGATGGATGTTGCGCGACAAGGCCGCCGCGAGAGCGTCGGCATCCCTGGCGTCGAGAGCCGACGCATAGCTTTCCAGCCGTCCGTAGAACATGCCCGCCAGTTTCTTCATCCGCTTCGGTACGCCCTGATCCCCGATCCCGAGCTCACGGATCGAATGGTCGATGTCCTGAAAGAAGATATCGATGATCTCCTGGGCGAGTTCCTTGCCGCTGACACCCGACTTCGCCGTGCGGCGAAAGAACAGGATCATGACGATCGACAACATTTCAAAGCGTCCCATGACAGTGTCGGGAACACCAAGATCGCTGAAGAAAAAAGGGACTCGGGCTGCCGATGTCAAGGAGGCGTATTGACGATCGACGATCGGCTGGTTTTGATTTTTCTTACGGAACAGACCGAAGATCATAAGAATTCCCACAGTTAGCCGCCACGTGTTGCATGGAGGCGCAAGCTGGTTTACCGAAGCAGGCACGAATTGCAACGTCGTTACCGCATATCACACCGGGGCCGCCGGAACGTCGGCATCTGCCCTTCCCCGGAATAGCCACAATGATATGGGCAGCAGGGTGGCGGCGAAGGCCGCAATCGGAAGTTTCGGGAAAGCCTCAACGAGGCAGGTGTTAAGGTCTGAAATGAAGTTCTTGAGCAGCACCGCAGTAGCGGCCATCATCGCAACGGCATCCCTCACCGGCTGCACCTCCATGGACATCGGCCAGACGATGTACAACGGCTATGTGCTGGACGAGGAGTCGCTGGCGCTGATCCCGGTCGGCTCCAGCCGCGAGCAGGTCCTGCTCACCATGGGCACGCCGTCGACGACCGCCACCTTCGATTCCGAAGTCCTCTACTACATCTCGCAGAAGCGCGAGCGCCCGGTCGCCTTCATGAAGCCGAGGCTCGTGGAGCAGACCGTGCTCGCCATCTATTTCGACGAAGAGGGTGTCGTGTCCCGCAAGGCGAACTACACGCTCCAGGACGGCAAGGTGTTCGACAGCATCTCGCGCACAACGCCGACCGGTGGACGTGACCTGACCTTCCTGCAGCAGTTGCTCTCGGGCGCCGGTTCGGCCGGCAATGCCAATGCGGCGAGAAACATGTTCCAGAACATGGGCAGCAACTGATCGCTCTGCCGGTTCTCTAAAAAAATCCCCGCGAAGCGCAGGCCTCGCGGGGATTTTTCTTGCGCGCTTCCGGTTCAGCCGGCCAGCACCGCCAGCAGCAGCAGCGCGACGATGTTGGTGATCTTGATCGCCGGATTGACCGCGGGGCCTGCGGTGTCCTTGTAGGGATCGCCGACGGTGTCGCCGGTGACGGAGGCCTTGTGGGCGTCCGAGCCCTTCATGTGACGGGTGCCGTCCTTGTCGACGAAGCCGTCCTCGAAGCTCTTCTTGGCGTTGTCCCAGGCGCCGCCGCCCGAGGTCATGGAGATGGCCACGAAGAGGCCGTTGACGATGACGCCGAGCAGCGAGGCACCGAGGGCCGCAAAGGCCGAGGCCTTGGAGCCGGAGATCAGCAGCACGCCGAAGTAGACGACGATCGGGGCGAGCACCGGCAGGAGCGAGGGCACGATCATCTCGCGGATCGCAGCCTTGGTCAGGATGTCGACGGCTCGGCCGTAGTCCGGCTTCACCGTGCCCAGCATGATGCCCGGGTTTTCCCGGAACTGCTTGCGCACCTCCTCGACGATCGAACCCGCGGCACGGCCGACGGCCGTCATGGCGATGCCACCGAAGAGGTAGGGGATGAGACCGCCGAAGATCAGGCCGGCGACGACATAGGGGTTGGAGAGGCTGAAGGAGATGTCACCGATCCCTGCGAAATACGGATAGCGGTCCGCATTGGCGGCGAAATAGGCCAGATCGTTGGAATAGGCGGCAAACAGCACCAGCGCGCCGAGGCCGGCGGAGCCGATGGCATAGCCCTTGGTCACGGCCTTGGTGGTGTTGCCGACCGCGTCGAGCGCATCGGTGGACTTGCGCACGTCCGAGGGAAGGCCTGCCATTTCGGCGATGCCGCCGGCATTGTCGGTGACGGGGCCGAAGGCGTCGAGCGCGACGATCATGCCGGCGATGCCGATCATGGCGGTGACGGCGATGCCGGTGCCGAACAGCCCGGCGAGCTGGTAGGTCGAGATGATGCCGCCGACGATGACTATGGCCGGCAGGGCCGTCGATTCCAGCGAGACCGCCAGGCCCTGGATGACGTTGGTGCCGTGGCCGGTGACGGAGGCCTGGGCGATGGAATTGACCGGGCGCTTGTTGGTGCCCGTGTAGTATTCGGTGATGACGACGATCAGCGCCGTGACGACGAGGCCGAGGATGCCGCAGAGAAAGAGGTTGGTGCCGGTGATCTCCATGCCGGCGACGGTGCCGATGGTGCCCCAGCCGATGGTGAGCGAGGTGGCGGCCCCGAGGCCGACGATCGACAGGAGGCCGGTGACGATCAGGCCCTTGTAGAGGGCGCCCATGATCGAGCCGTTGGTGCCGAGCTTGACGAAGAAGGTGCCGATGATGGAGGTGACGATGCAGGCGGCGCAGATGGCGAGCGGATAGATCATCACGCTTTCGAGCACCGGCGCGCCGGCAAAGAAGATGGCGCCGAGCACCATGGTGGCGACGACGGAGACCGCATAGGTCTCGAAGAGATCGGCGGCCATGCCGGCGCAATCGCCGACGTTGTCGCCGACGTTGTCGGCGATGGTGGCGGGGTTGCGCGGATCGTCCTCCGGAATGCCGGCTTCCACCTTGCCGACGAGATCGCCGCCGACATCGGCGCCCTTGGTGAAGATGCCGCCGCCGAGGCGGGCGAAGATGGAGATGAGCGAGGCACCGAAGCCGAGCGCCACCAGCGCGTCGATGACCTGGCGCGAGCCGCTTTCGTGGCCGAGGCCGGCGGTCAGGATCCAGAAGTAGATCGCGACGCCGAGAAGGGCGAGGCCCGCCACCAGCATGCCGGTGATGGCGCCCGACTTGAAGGCGATGTCGAGGCCGGCGCCGAGGCTCTGCGAGGCGGCCTGGGCGGTGCGGACGTTGGCGCGCACCGAGACGTGCATGCCGATGAATCCCGCAGCCCCGGAGAGCACCGCGCCGATGACGAAGCCGATGGCGGCGGTGACGGAGAGGAGCAGCCAGGTGATGACGGTCACCACGGCGCCGACGATGGCGATGGTCATGTACTGGCGCGTCAGATAGGCCTGCGCCCCCTCACGGATGTAGCCTGCGATTTCCTGCATGCGGGCATTGCCCTGATCGGCGGCGAGCACGGCCCGCGTCGCCCAGGCGGCATAGATGATCGATAGCAAGCCGCACACGATCACACCGAATAGAACGGTCATTCGCTTTTCCCTCTCCCTTGCGCCGGCAGGCAAGTCCCCCGACAGTGGCCGGCAACCGCCTCCCCTCCCAAGGAACCAAGGGCTGCCCGCGGGAGGGAGAGTGCCCGCGCGGACAAGGCTGCGTCAAGCCCTACAAAACGGGGAGGTCAGGGCTGTTTGGCCGGCCGCTTGCGCATCAGGAGCAGAATGAGGACGAGGCAGAGGATCGTCACCGGCCAGATGACGAGGTTCATGGCTTCCCAGCCCCAGGCGGTGAAGACCTTGCCCGAGGAGAAGGAGGAGAGCGCCACGGTGCCGAAGAGGATGATGTCGTGGAAGCCCTGCACCTTGTCGGCCTCGTGCGGGCGGTAGCTGGAGGCGACGATGGCGGTGGAGCCGATGAAGCCGAAGTTCCAGCCGATGCCGAGCAGCACCAGCGCGCCCCAGAAGTTCCAGAGCTCGATGCCGGCGTGGGCGACGACGGCGCAGGCCATCAGGATCACCAGGCCGGCGGCCACCACCTTTTCGGTGCCGAAACGGGTGATCAGCATGCCGGTGAAGAAGCTCGGCGCAAACATCGCCAGCACGTGCCACTGGATGCCGAGGGTTGCGAGATCGGTGGAGAAGCCGCAGCCGATGACCATGGCGAGCGGCGCGCCGGTCATCATGAAGGTCATCAGCGCATAGGTGCCGATGCCGCAGATCATGCCGGTCATGAAGCGCTGCGTCAGCACGATCTCCTTCAGCGGCCGCGCCGGGAGGTCGCCCGCGGCGCGCACCCCCGTCTCCGGCAGATTCAGGGCAGAGAGGATGGCGATGGCGATCAGGCTGAGCGGGATCAGCGCCACGAAGGCGCCGGCGAAGGTGACGGGGAAGAGGAGATCCTTGGCGAAGATCGCCAGCTGCGGCCCCAGAATGGCCGAGACGATGCCGGCGGCGAGGATCCACGAGATGGCGCGCGGCTTGTAGAAGCTCGGCGAGACGTCGGCGGCGGCAAAGCGGATCTTCTGGGTGAAGCCGCCGGAGACGCCGATCAGCATCAGGCCGGTGGCAAAGAGCCAGAAATCGGCGCGGAAGAGCGCCACGGCGGCAACGGCCGCGCCGGTCGCCCCCATCAGGGCGCCGAGCATGAAGCCCGCCTGGCGGCCGAGATAGCGCGAAGCAATGGCAACGCCGACGGCACCGAGCGCCACGCCGATGTTGAAGCCGGTCAGCGGTGCGGTGGCCAGCGACTTGTCGTCGCCGAGCATCTGGTAGGTGGCAAGGCCGCCGAGCGCGAAGGTGAGCGGCGGAGCGGAGCCGAGCAGCGCCTGGACGGCAGACAGCAGGAAGACGTTGCGCCGTGCGGCACTGACCTGCGCCTGTAGCCCGTCGACGCTGCCTTCCATGACGCGGTCTCTCCTATTTGGCCGTCTGGCCTATTTCGCGGCCAGGCCTATTTCGCGGTCGGCCCGCGGACCTGCTTGGCGATGCGGTCGAGGACCGCGTTGACGATCTTCGGCTCCTCGCCCTCGAAGAAGGCCTGGGCGATCTCGACATATTCGGTGACGATCACCGGGATCGGCACGTCCTTGCGCTCGAGGATCTCGAAGGTGCCGGCGCGCAGGATGGCGCGCAGCGTGGAATCGAGGCGCGACAGCGGCCAGTCTTCCTGCAGCGCGCCGCGCACCACCGGATCGATCTTGACCTGGTCGCGCACGACGCCCGACACGATCGAGCGGAACCAGGAGGCATCCGCCTTCAGGTAGGTGTCGCCGTCGAGCTCCTGGCCGAGGCGGTGGGTCTCGTATTCGGCGACCACTTCCAGCACGCCGGCGCCGCCGACATCCATCTGGTAGAGGGCCTGCACGGCGGCAAGACGCGCCGCGCCACGCTGGTTGGCGGTCTTGACCGCCGGCTTGTCTGCATTCGTCATCGGATCAACCATTCAGCTTCTCGCGAAGCGCAATCATCGTCAGCGCCGCGCGGGCGGCAAAACCGCCCTTGTCCTTCTCGGTGCGGCGCACGCGCGCCCAGGCCTGCGCCTCGTTTTCCACCGTCATGATGCCGTTGCCGATCGACAGCGATTCGGAGACGGCGAGATCCATCAGCGCGCGGGAGGATTCATTGGCGACGATATCGAAGTGATAGGTCTCGCCGCGGATGACCATGCCGAGCGCCACGAAGCCATCGTAGTGCGTGCCGTCGTTTTCGGCCGCATCGAGCGCCATGGCGATCGCCGGCGGGATTTCGAGAGCACCCGGAACCGTCACCACGTCGTAGGTTGCGCCCGCCTCCTTCAGCGCGAACGTCGCGCCGTCGAGCAGCGCGTCGGCCATGTCGTCGTAGAACCGGGCTTCGACGATCAGGAGATGGGGCTTGGACTGTTCGGACATCGGGAGATCCTTGGCGCAAAACGGGTGCGGCGGCACTGCAATCGGAATGGCGCGGGTCAAACCACGGCGCCGGGTGGAAGGCAAGCGTTTTTAGGCATAACAGGGCTGCAGCGGCGACAGGACGCGGGGTGTGGGGTGTGCTCCGCTTGCCCGAGGATGACGCGCGGACAGACTACCCCCTTGGCGATCCTGAGAATTTCAAAGTTCGGACGGGGCGCTGAAAGCTGCCTCGTAAGTTAGTTTTATGTGACACCTCTCAGCGCCCCGTTCGGCGGTTTCTGCCCGCGACTTCGGCCCCTCTGCAAGGGTCTTCGAGGCGGTGTTCGTCTGGCCTTCCGAAGCACGGGCGGACCGATTTACCGCCAACACTCCGGCGCCTTCGCCGAACGCTCGTGGTCACGACGGACGTATTCATCCGGCGACACCATCCTCGTCGACCCCCCTGTGTGCCGCACAGGCACGCCCGGCGCGCTCTTTCGGGCTTCAAGAGACGGGGGCCGGTCCGTAACCCCGCGCCTCTCCCCGTGTCGCCGGAGGGAGACCATTTTCCGCGGACCCGGTGCATGAGGTTCTGCGTCTGCCCCTCATGCCCCGCGCCGGCCCCACCTCGCCAGCACGCCTGCGGGTGTATCCGAAAGTGGAACGGGGGGATTATGCGGCGGGTTGGGAGGGGGTGGATGTGGAGGGGGGTAAGTGGTTGATTTTTGGAGGGTGGGGGTGCGATTTCGGGGAGTGGTGGGTGCCGCAGGCTCCCCTCATCCTGAGGTGGGCGGGCAAAGCCCGGCCCTCGAAGGATCCGTCTCGCTCCGGCGTCCCGTGAGCCACCCATGGCACATCCCTCTCTTTCGTCATCCTCGGACTTGATCCGAGGATCCACGCGAAGGGCAGTGAGGCCAACCGGTTTGGCGGAGTAGCGTGATGATGGGAGCGAGGAGGGCTTGGGTTTGGATCCTCGGGTCAAGCCCGAGGATGACGAAGGTGGGTGGGATGGCGAAGGTGGGGAGTTCGGTAGCAGCTGCCGCCGAAGGAGGATGCAACGTTGAGGCGGCTTCGCGCCTCGTTTCGGACGCTCAGGCTACCTAACCATTTTCCTGGATGCAGACATTCCGTTATTCCGTTTCGTTCGAGGCAACGTGGACATCGGGGTGGTTTGCGGACAGGCGGCTTTTGGATGGTCGTGGCGGCAAGCAGTCATAGCTCGAACGAGAATGGAACCCCTCCAGATCCTAAGGAGCTTGAGACTACAAAACCGCGGCACAAGGGTCGATCAGAAGACCTGGAAGCTGAGCCGAGGATAGTGGTCGAGCCGCCAGAGACCTGCTATGGTGCCACGTTCTTCGGAATCGAGGATCTCGGTTCTTGTCACGGCCTCGAGTTGGTTCAATCGTTCGAGAATCTCGCGGCGAGCGTCCAGCGTGAAAGGACCCATGCCGGCAGCTCCGTTTCGGCGTTTGGGCCACCGCATGGCGGGGTCGTTGCGGATTTCCGATAGCCAAGACCTAAACTCGAAGTAAGGCTTCAACTCAGAATATCCGGCTTCAATAAGCTTTTTTGCCGATCTGTCCTGCCTCACTACGGTGCAGGTCCAGCATCCGAACCGGCCTGACGCGCATGGTGGAGACTGTGGTGCCCTGATTACGGGACATTCACCTGACGCATCGCGATAAAGGTCTTGGAGCATCGTCGCATTGATCGACCGAGGCTTCGACAGCCAAAATGTGGCGTCCCAAACCTCGGCGACGGAAAGATCCAAGATCGGCAGAAACAAGTCATAGTCCTTGTTTCCCTCACGCTGCTTTTGCCAGGGCCCTTCGGCCGCACCATTCAATGTCCGGTCACGCTGCTGGCTCTCCGAGCGCCTGAGGCCAAGCACAACGACGGTGTTCTTTGGATCCTGAGTTTCAATGAAGCGAGAAACCGGCCGGATTCGTAGTCCTGTTGTGCACCATCGAAAACTGTTTGTTGGCGGGGGATAACCTCGACCGATGATACGCACGAAAAAACGATCTTGCACCGGCGCTCTCAGGATACGGGTCTCGAATGACGGCCCGAGTTCGGCAAGTTCTCCACCGAGGTCGTCGAGAACTGATTTCACATACAGGTCTAGGATTGGATTTTCGACACCTGTGTCGCAGTAGATCACTGTGAGATTGAGAGTCTGGAGGCCGGATCGCCGATAGGCGGCCAAGAGGATCTTCAAGGCAGCGGTAGAATCCTTCCCTCCAGAGAATGCGACGACCCAATGCGCATTAGCCCGCGAGCGCAATGCGCCCACGGTCGTATCGATCGCGTGTAGAATGGGATCATTGGTCAAGTTGGTTCAGTCGCTTTTCAATGGCGGCCTTGTGCTCGAACTTCATCACCTCTAGCTGTTCATTACCGATTGAGATTTGACGGTTGGCCGCGACGCGGTTGCCGAGCAGAGATATAATGACGACAGTAGTGAACAAAACCAAGGCAACGAGCGCGTTGGGCGCGTCGAAATAAAACAAGCCAATCGACACCAGCGCATAGCCGAAGGAGATTGCCGCGGAATCGGCGAGCCCAGTCCAGATCAGACCGTTGAAATAAGCGAGTGATGCCTTGGTGGAGAGGGTTTTATCCTCGTCAACGAGCTTGAAGAACAAGGACCTAAGATTGATCCAACTGTACTTCTGGGGATCATCGTCGTAGCCAGCAATCTTCACCATCCCAGAACGCAGATTCTCCACAATTTTTGTGTGCGAACCCTCATTGATCCAGCTCCGTATGGGGGTGATGTAGTAGAGAACTGCTGGAATGAGGAATATGATGAGGTATGGGGCTTTAGAAAGGTCCGGCATCCCAAGTTGGACGTTAGCAACGATATGGGCCAAAACCATTCCATAAATGACGATGAGGACGGCTGGCACAAATAGCCGCCAGATTTTCATTTTTCCAAGTGTCATATCTATGCGCCTCCCATTCTCAAATATCCCTTATTATCTGAGGTCTTATTTTCCGGCATCCTGGGAGCCATTACGTCGGCGTTCTGATCGATAGCGATGCGTTTGAGCGCAATCACCGAATGGTATAGACCAGTCTCCCGCACTGTAGGAGAAGATCATGCTGACCTGTCGGCTCAAGGGTTGTTCCCGTTGAGCCGTCGGGTTCAAGCATCCATGAAGTGCACCGCGCTTGTTCGCTTCGCAGATGGATGGGTTGGAGCGAGCGAGTCAGTCTGAAACCTTTATCCGCCCGGTTGAACATTCGCTATCACATCATGGATGCTAAAACAGTCAATCCAATCTTGGCTGCGGCTCTGCCATCCTTAGATGGCCGAGCGAATGTCAAGATTTGGGCGGCGACTGAAGCCCCCTAACGGCAACAATGGGGTCGAGACCAGCCATAGGGATTGCCGCGCTTAATGACGGCTATTGAGCATCGGTCTCCAGAACCCGCCAGTCCCATGCCGGCCCCACTGCGGCCATTGGTGGCGTATGTTACTCAATACCTGAAGAGTGACGGTGCTGAAACGCCCCTCATCCTGAGGTGGACGGGCCAAAGCCCGGCCCTCGAAGGATCCGGCTTGCTCCACATCCCGCCCTTGCCCTTCGAGGGTCGCTGCGCTCCCACCTCAGGGTGAGGGCTGCCCGCTTGCCTGCCGAGGCCGTCTGGTTCGCCCAGGTGCCGGTCTCCCACCCTCACCGCCCCGCCGGATCATCCGCTGCCGGATCATAAAACAGCGACAGCGTCAGGCTTTTGGCGATGCGCTCGGCGGTGGTCATGAACCAGGCCTTGGCCTCCGGGCTCGGGGCGATGTCGTCGAGGGTTGCGGAGAAGAGTGCCAGCCATTGCGGGAAGAGGTCGGGGGTCATGTGGGCTACGCCGTGGTGGGCCTGGACGGGCTTGCCGCCGTAGGCGCCGGTGCGGAAGGCGAGCGAGGACCAGAAGGCCACCATTTTTCCATGTGCTGCGGCCAGCGGCCTTCGAGGCGGGCGTCGAAGACGGGGCCGAGCGCGGGATGGGCGCGCACGCGGTCGTAGAATGTGTTGACGAGTGTGGTAACGAAGGCCTGGTCCACGCCGATCGCCCGCATTTCGGCCGCCGCCCGTTCCTGGATGGCGGCATTGCGCGCGGCTCTTGCTGTGAGATCGGGGTGCATGACGGTCGTCCTTCTGCGTTGCCCCCTAGATAGAGGTTTTTGGCAGAGATTGCGAAGGCGGGCGCGGCCGGTGCGGCGCCTCGCCTGTCCTGACCGTGTGACCCAGCCCCGCTGTCGCCGCCCCTGCCCGGCTCAGCCGCGGATGGCGGCCTCGATCCGGGCGACGTCGAGCTTGCGCATCGTCATCATCGCGTCGAAGGCGCGCTTGGCGGGGGCGCCGCCGGCGGCGAGCGCTTCCATGAGGACCCGCGGCGTGATCTGCCAGGAGACGCCCCATCTGTCCTTGCACCAGCCGCATTCGCTTTCCTTCCCGCCATTGCCGACGATGGCGTTCCAGTAGCGGTCGGTTTCGGCCTGATCCTCCGTGGCGATCTGGAAGGAGAAGGCCTCGTCCTGCTTGAACTGGGGGCCGCCGTTGATGCCCATGCAGGCGACACCCACAACGGTGAACTCGACGACGAGGACGTCGCCCTCGCGGCCGTCGGGAAAATCACCGGGGGCGCGGATGACGGCGCCGACGGCGCTGTCGGGAAAGGTTTGTGCATAGAAGCGGGCGGCGCTTTCGGCGTCGCTCTCGTACCACAGGCAGATGGTGTTCCTGGCCATCGCATTCTCCTCCGATCGTTTCCTTGCCGTATCGCGGCTTACGCGCCGACAGTGTGGAAGACGGACGGGCTGCCGGCAATCCGACAGGGCGGCGGAGGAATTTTTCGCCGCCGGCTGGCCTTACCCCTGGAACTCGGCGAGGCGTGCGGCGTAGCGGGCCATGGTGTCGACCTCGAAGTTGACGAAATCGCCGGGCTTGCGGTCGCCCCAGGTGGTGACGGCAAGCGTGTGGCGGATGAGGAGGATGTCGAAATCGGCGCCGTTGACGGCGTTGACGGTGAGCGAGGTGCCGTCGAGCGCGATCGAGCCCTTGGGCGCCACGAAGCGGGCAAGTGCTTCAGGCGCGCGCAGGCGGATGCGCACCGCCTCGCCTTCCGGCTCGACCGAGAGGATCTCGGCGCGGCCGTCGACATGGCCGGAGACGATGTGGCCGCCGAGCTCGTCGCCGATCTTCAGCGCCCGTTCGAGGTTGACCCGGGTGCCTTCCGTCCAGCCGCCGATGGTGGTCAGCCGCAGCGCCTCCTCCCAGGCCTCGACCTCGAACCAGCGCGTGTTCGACGTCTCGTCGGAGAGCGCGGTGACCGTCAGGCAGACGCCGGAATGGGCGATCGAGGCGCCGATGTCGATGGTCGCCGGATCGTAGCTGGTGGCGATGCGCAGCTTGACGCCCTCGTCCATCTGCGTGGTGGCGGCAACCGTGCCGACGTCGGTGACGATACCGGTGAACATCAGGAGGACCTTTCGTATTCGGCGAGCCGGTCGGGCCCGAAGGTGGCGGTACGGATCAGGCGGAAGCCGGCCGGGGCCGCGGTGCTGTTTTCGGCTCCGATATCGGGATGGCGCAGCGGCGATTCAATGCCGCCCTCGCCGACGGTGGTTGCGCCGGTGAAGAGGAGGATGCGGTCGACGAGGCCAGCCGCGAGGAAGCTTTTTGCCACCGTGGCACCGCCCTCGACCAGCAGCGAGGAGATGCCGCGGGCGGCCAGGGCCGCCAGCAGCATGGGGAGAGATTCGGGCACGAGGATCTCGACGCCGGCGGCGGTGAGGGCTTGGTGGCGGGCGGCGCGCTCGGCGGGGGTGGCCCCCTCATCCGCCCTTCGGGCACCTTCTCCCCGGGGGGGAGAAGGGAGCGCGGCGATGAGGACGGGGACGGCGTCGGCGGTGCGGACGAGCTTCGACGTGACCGGCAGGGCAAGGTGGCGGTCGAGCACGATGCGCAGCGGCGAGCGGTGTTCAAGGCCCGGCAGGCGGCAGGTGAGGTCGGGGTCGTCGGCGAGGGCCGTGCCGATGCCGACGAGGATGGCGTCGCTCTCGGCACGCAGGACATGCGACTGCGCCCGGGCGGCGGGGCCGGTGATGGCAAGCTGCCCCTCCCCTGGAGCATGGCCCTGCCTGCCGATCATGCCGTCGGCGGAGACGGCAAGCTTCAGGGTGACATGCGGGCGGCCGCGGGTCTGGCGCATCAGGTAGGCCGACAGCGCCCGGCGGCCCTCCTCCTCCATCACGCCGCTTTCGACCGTGATGCCCGCCTCGCGCAGGATGGCAAGGCCGCGGCCGGAGACGCGCGGATCCGGATCGGTCAGCGAGACGACGGCGCGGGCGACGCCGGCCGCGACGATGGCGTTGGCGCAAGGGGGCGTCCGGCCGTGGTGCGAGCAGGGTTCGAGCGTGACGTAGAGGGTGGCCCCCCTCGCCCGGTCGCCGGCGATCGCAAGCGCCTGGGTTTCGGCATGCGGGCGGCCACCCGGCGCGGTCACTGCCTGGCCGACGATGGCGCCATCGCGGACGACGAGGGCGGCGACGGAGGGATTGGTGGCGGTGAGGCCGGTGTTCCAGCGCGACAGGCGCAGGGCAGCCGCCATATAGCGCCGGTCCTCTGGGGTGACGGCCATGGCTTTACGGCTCGAGCCCGGGATCGCGGGCTATCTTGGCGTTGATTTCCTCGATGACCTTCTCGAAATCCTCGGCGTGGGAGAAGTCGCGGTAGACGGAGGCGTAGCGGACGAAGGCGACGTCGTCGAGGCTCTTCAGCGCTTCCAGCACCTGCAGGCCGATCTGTTCCGAGGAGATCTCGGCCTCGCCGGAGCTTTCCAGGCGCCGCACGATGCCGGAGACGGCGCGCTCGATGCGGTCGTTGTCGACCGGGCGCTTGCGCAGGGCGATCTGGAAGGAGCGCACCAGCTTGTTGCGGTCGAAGAGGACCTTGCGGCCGGTCTTCTTGACGACCATCAGCTCGCGCAGCTGCACCCGCTCGAAGGTGGTGAAGCGGCCGCCGCAATCGGGGCAGATGCGCCGCCGGCGGATGGAGGTGTTATCCTCCGCCGGCCGCGAATCCTTGACCTGCGTGTCTTCCGAACCGCAATAGGGGCAGCGCATTGCCTCTCCAACTTCTTGTCGTCACGCATGTCCGGGGAAACCGCGCCGCGGCCTCCCCCGGGACTGCTCAGAGATAGGGGTACATGGGGAAGCGGCCGGTGAGCGCCACGACCTTGTCGCGCACGGCGGCCTCGACCGCGGCATTGCCCTCGTCGGAATTGGCTGCCTTCAGGCCATCCAGGACCTCGACGATCAGATTGCCGATCTCGGTGAATTCCGCTTCCTTGAAGCCGCGGGTGGTGCCGGCCGGCGTGCCGAGACGGATGCCCGAGGTGACGAAGGGCTTTTCCGGATCGAAGGGAATGCCGTTCTTGTTGCAGGTGATATAGGCGCGGCCGAGCGCTGCTTCGGCGCGCTTGCCGGTGGCGTTCTTCTTGCGCAGGTCGACCAGCATCAGGTGGTTGTCGGTGCCGCCGGAGACGATGTCGACGCCGCCCTTCACCAGGGTCTCGGAGAGCACCTTGGCGTTCTTGACGATCTGGGCGGCGTAATCCTTGAACTCGGGCTGCAGAGCTTCACCGAAGGCGACGGCCTTGGCGGCGATGACATGCATCAGCGGGCCGCCCTGGAGGCCGGGGAAGACGGCCGAGTTGAACTTCTTGGCAAGATCCTCGTCGTTGGTCAGGATCATGCCGCCGCGGGGGCCGCGCAGCGACTTGTGGGTGGTGGTGGTGGCCACATGGCAATGCGGGAACGGCGACGGATGCTGGCCGCCGGCGACGAGTCCGGCGATATGGGCCATGTCGACCATCAGCCAGGCGCCGACCTCATCGGCGATCTCGCGGAAGCGCTTCCAGTCCCAGGTGCGCGAATAGGCGGTGCCGCCGGCGATGATCAGCTTCGGCTTGTGCTTGCGGGCATCCTCGGCAACCTTGTCCATGTCGAGGAGGTGGTCTTCCTCGCGCACGCCGTAGGAGACGACGTTGAACCACTTGCCGGACATGTTGACCGGGGAGCCGTGGGTCAGGTGGCCGCCGGAGTTGAGGTCGAGGCCCATGAAGGTGTCGCCGGGCTGCAGGAGCGCCAGGAAGACGGCCTGGTTCATCTGCGAACCGGAGTTCGGCTGGACGTTGGCGAAGTTGACGCCGAACAGCTTCTTGGCGCGCTCGATGGCGAGTTCCTCGGCGATGTCGACGAACTGGCAGCCACCGTAGTAGCGCTTGCCCGGATAGCCCTCGGCATATTTGTTCGTCATGATCGAGCCCTGGGCCTCGAGCACGGCGCGCGAGACGATGTTTTCCGAGGCGATCAGTTCGATCTCGTGGCGCTGGCGACCCAGCTCCTTCTCGATGGCGCCAAAGATGTCCGGATCGGATTCGGCCAGCGGACGGGAGAAGAAAGCGTCGGTGTGCGACATGGACAAGGCTCCTCGGGAGATCGGATGCGTGTGCCACCGCGTCTTAGCGGGTGGCCCGGAATTCGGCAATACAGGGCGCGACATTTGCGCGACCCGGACCGGCCTCGCGGCAACGAAAAAGCCGCGGCACAGGGCCGCGGCTCGAGATCGGGCGAAGGCTGCCGGCTTATTGCGGTGGCAGGAAGTCCTGCTCGCTGATCGGGCCGGCCGACTGTTCGATGCCGGTCGTGGTCTGCAGCGCAAGCTCGGTCGCGCCGTCCATCTGGTAGATGTCGTCGCGGAACTGGGCGACGCCATCCTCCGCCGACCAGGCGGTGACGTAGACGATATAGACCGGCACTTCCTCGGTCAGCTTGATCGGCGTGCTGACGCGGCTGGCGATGACCTGCTCCATCTGCTGGCGATCCCAGCCGGGGGTCTCCTTGAGCAGCCAGCTGGTGAGGTCGCGGACGTTCTGGACGCGCACGCAGCCGGAGGATTCAAAGCGCATCAGCTTGTTGAACAGGCCCTGCTGCGGCGTGTCGTGCATGTATTCGTTGTGCGGGTTGTGGAAGTTGATCTTCGTCGAGGACATGGCGTTGATCTTGCCGGGGTCCTGGCGGAACATCAGGTTCGGCGCCTTGGCGGCATTCCAGTCGACCGTCTCCGGCGACACCTCGGTGCCGTTGCCGTCGAACAGGCGGATGTTGTTGCGCGTCAGATAGGTCGGATCCTTGCGCATCAAGGGCACGATGTCCTTCTCGATGATCGAGCGCGGCGCCGTCCAGTAGGGGTTGAGGATGACCTCGTAGATCTTCGAATTGATGGCATGCGTCGGGCGGTCGATCTTGCCGACGATGGCGGTGTTGCGCAGCGCGACGCGGCCATTCTCGACCGCCTCGATGTAGGCGGCGGGGATGTTGACCATGACGTAGCGGCGGCCGAGATCGCCCGACATCGTCTGCAGGCGCACGAGGTTGGTTTCCAGCTGGCGCAGGCGCGTGTCGGCCGAAACGTTCATCGCCTTCAGCGTGAACTCGCCGATCGCGCCGTCGGCCGGAAGGCCGTGGCGGGACTGGAAGCGCTTGACGGCGCCATCGACGTAGGAATCGAAGGAGGGCGACATGCCAGCCGACTGCGGCATGTCACCGGAAATGATCAGCCGCTGGCGCAGCTGCTGGACGGCCGGATCGGAGACGCCGATGCGCAGCGCCTGGCTGGTATTGACCTGAGGCCAGCCGCCGTTGGAGACGATCATCTGGTGATCCATGATCGCCTGCTGGATGTTGGCCGTGGCGTTGACGCCGAGCACCGGATTGTTGGTTGCAATGGCGGCCACCGACCGCGATGCGCCCTTGGCGTCGAACTGGTCGTCCCAGGTGCCGCGACGGGGCGCGGCGATCAGGCTCTCGATTGCCGTCTGGGCGAGTGCAGGCGTGGCCAGGGCAACGGCGCCGACCGAAGCGGCCGACCGCAGGAGCATCCGGCGCGAGAGATTTTCCGATCCGATTTTCTTCGACATCATTCTACCCATCTGTTCCCGTCCAGCACTCAAAGTGCATAGCGGGATGTGGTTAACAAAGGCGCAAAGAGCGCTGCTGACAACGGCCCCAAGGGGGTTTCGTATCCCAGCGACCCAAGCTGCCGATCCCATGGCAATATGGCCAATTCGTGTCTGGGAGAGGCCCGCAACAGCGCGATCGCGGTGACAAACAGGTGATGGCTTTTTCGGCGCGAGGATGTGGCAGAACGGCAACGCGAAAACCGGACGCGCAGGGACGCATCCGGTTTTGGTCGCGGCTGGAGGACGCGGTGGTTGTGGCAAGCCTCTCGTGGATTAGAGGCGGTAGGCGATCGAGTCGTTCCAGACGTGTTCCACGATTGAAAACACTCCGCTATTTCTCCTGATTGGCGCGTATTTGGCGCGAGCGAACCACGTTATCATTTGCGGGGGCGTGTGGTCGTCTATGGATGCACATCGTGCTTACACCGAACTTCTCAGCAATTCGCCAGTAGGGCCAGCCCTCGCCGCTATAGGATGATGGCAAGTAGTACGGCCGGAACATTCATGTGCCTACCGGTCAGCAACAATGCATCGCAGAGCTGCGTTACGCGCGAGGTGGGCGGGATCTTTACGGTTCAAGTTTTCTCTTCAAGTTATACTGTGGACAATGCCACCACCCATATGACCCGTCACCAAAATTCAGGTACTGGTTGTATTGTGGAGGACCCGCGGCTTGACCGAAACAGAGCAGAGAACCGGACCCTATCGCATTCTCAGCCTTGATGGTGGTGGCGCGAAAGGGTTTTACACCATTGGCGTACTCGCCGAAATCGAGGGGCTTATCGGTTGCCGTCTCCATGAGAGGTTCGATCTTGTTTTCGGCACCAGCACTGGAGCTATCATCGCGTCCATGATCGCCCTCGGCATGTCGATCGATGAGATCTACGAGAACTATAAGACCTACGTTCCCGAAATCATGAGACTGAAAACCCCTCATGAGAAATCGGCAAAGCTGGCCGAACTTGCCGAGAAGATTTATGGCGACGCCAAGTTTAGCGACGTGAAAACGGCCGTGGGCATCGTCACAACCAAGTGGGTGATCGAGCGGCCCATGATCTTCAAGGGCAGCATCGAGCAGGCTCATGGTAGGAAAGGCACCTTTCAACCCGGCTTCGGCGTTCGGATCGGAGATGCCGTGCAGGCTTCCTGCTCCGCGTTCCCGTTCTTCGCCCCAAAGACGATCACCACCAGCAGTGACGACGAAATCAAGCTCGTAGACGGCGGATACTGTGCAAATAACCCCACCCTCTATGCAATCGCTGATGCAACCCGCGCGCTGAACCTGGCACATCAGGACCTTCGCGTAGTGAGCATCGGCGTCGGCGTGTACCCCAGCCCAAAACCCTCCCTGTTTAGCAAGATGTACTGGGCCAAATATCTGCTCAGCGTCCAGCTCCTGCAAAAGACGTTGGAAATTAACACGCAGTCGATGGATCAGCTCCGCGCCATCCTCTTCAAGGATGTTCCTACGGTACGGGTGAATGACACCTTCGAGCAGCCCGAGATGGCCACTGACCTATTCGAGCACGATCTGAAGAAGCTCAACATTTTGCGGCAGCGCGGCCGAGAATCCTTCGCGAAGAATGAAGCTATCCTCCACGAATTCCTAGTTTAGCGGATGCAAAAATGGCAGTCAGTGAATCTCAGTTGGACACGTGGTCCGCGCAGGGCAGTATTCAGCAGTCGGCCGCGACCTACAAAACGGTCCGCGACGTCCTAAACGACACTAGCTCACCCTATTACCAGAAATCATTCGATACGTTCCTGCAGGGGTCTTACGGGAACGACACCAACATATGGGCGGACAGCGACGTTGACGTAGTCATTCGGCTGTCTTCCCTCTATTACACCGACACAAGCGATCTGACGCCGGATGATAAGGCTCGCTACGACTCAAACTTCTCCGCTTCGCAGTACTCCTTGGCAAAATTCAAGGAAGAGGTGACGGGCTGGCTAAGTGCCAATTTTGGAGCCGGTGTACAAGCTGGCGGCAAGGCGATCTATATCCCTGGCACCAACTCACGCCGCGATACGGACGTGTTAGTGAGTGCCGATCATCGCCGTTATCTATCTTATCCAGCAACCGGAAACCCGTCGTACCGGGAGGGAATCGTGTTTTGGATGAAAGACGGCACTAAAATCGTCAACTACCCAAAGCAGCATTCAACCAACTGCACTGCAAAACATCAGAACACAAATGGCTACTTCAAGCCTACGGTCCGTATTTTCAAGAATATGCGCAATCGGATGATCGCACATGGACGGCTAAAGGAAGGGCTGGCTCCGTCCTATTTTTTGGAAGGATTGCTTTCGAACGTACCCAATGGCCTTTTTGGAGGCACATACCAGAGCACGGTCGTGAACTGCATCAACCACATCTTATCGGCTGACACGTCCAATTTCTACTGCGCCAACGGGTTCCACTATCTGCTTCGAAGCGGACATCCGGTTTGCTGGTCGCCGAGTGATTTCCAGATATTCATGGCCGCGCTGAAGAAATTCTGGGAAGACAGCTAGCGCGCAGGCTTGCCTTTTGCCGCAAAGATTCGCTTAGCCTCAGCACGCCGCTTTTCCTCCCGCCCTTCGAAAAGCTCGATCATGGCGTGCTCCAGCATGTCAAAGCAGGACAGGAGATCATCGAATTCCACGATACCGTCGTGGCTACCAGCGTTGCCCAGCCAGCGCAGGGCGTTGAGGTAGTCAGCCTGGTCCGGCTTCGTCTTCGTCAGCTTCTCGATCCGGCTGGCGAGGTTCAGCGGATCACCCTTGGCGTTATCCCGCTCGATGTTGAACTGGTCGAGCTGGGATCGCCCTGACGAGTTTTTAAGACCGCCGAGCCCCAAGTGTGATTCATCTAATATTTTCCCACTGGCGGGCATCCCGCCCGAAGGAAAAACGGAAATGTTCGAAATCTATGAAAATGGCAAAACGACCGGCTTCACCTTTAGAGACCGCGACGTGGCCAACGCGATCGCCCGCGATATGAAACGTGAGAATGGATCGCGCATCGAGGTCCGTCGCATCTGAGGAGAAAAGAAAGCACACCATGGTGGGTACCGTGGTGCGCAAGTGCGACTGGAGGTCGGCGAATTACTGGCGCGAGTGGCGCGCATTTAGGCGCCACCGCGTGCATTCTCGTGCCCCTTTAAGCATTCACGCGCCAGTTTGGGCATTCTAATAGTGGAGCAATGTCAGGCCTCTCGTGGATTAGAGGCGGTAGGCGATCGAGTCGTTCCAGAAGCGGTCAAGGCGCTGCAGGAGCTTGTTCATCTGGGTGAATTCGCCCTCGCCGATGCCGCCGACCTTTTCGATGGAGCCGATGTGGCGTTCGTAGAGCTTGGCGACCGTCTCGGCGATGTCCTGGCCCTGTTCGGTCAGGCTGATGCGGACCGAGCGACGGTCGATGCGCGAGCGCTGGTGGTTGATGAAGCCGAGGTCGACGAGCTTCTTGACGTTGTAGGAGACGTTGGAGCCGAGGTAGTAGCCCCGCGAGCGCAGCTCTCCGGCCGACAGTTCGGAGTTGCCGATGTTGAAGAGCAACAGGGCCTGGACGGCGTTGATGTCGTCGCGGCCCTGGCGGTCGAACTCGTCCTTGATGACGTCGAGAAGGCGGCGGTGGAGACGCTCGACGAGGTGGAGCGATTCCATGTAGAGCGAACGAATGGCATCTTCACGGAGATCTGCGGCGGGAGCGGTCTGCGGCTTCAGTTTCGTGTTCATGGTTTCTGCCTCACTGTTTTGCTTGGCGGTATTTGTTTTTCCGCCTTGAAAACAAAACTATCGGAAGCCCATAAAATTCGACTTAAAACATATGTTTAACAGTAGGTTACAGCCATCCTTCCAATTGCGGCCGATCCGGGGCGGGTGTCGCACGGCGCAAAATCCGCCTATAGAAATCAGAGGCTTAGCCCTGAAATTCATTCAACTGGCAGCCGTCAAAGCTTTCGACTTACGGTAAATGGGTGGTTACCTGCCCGGCCCTGCGGCGGTCATCCAGCCAGAAGGCGATGCGAAACAGCACGTAAAGGGCGGCCACCAGGCCGTGAAACAGCAGCACGAAGGTGTTGGTGCCGAAGATCTCCGACCAGGTTTCATACATGAGGAACTGGACGATGGCCGCAAGCGCCCAGAGCACCGGCCCCCAGGAGACCGCCAGCCAGAGGCCGAGCGCCGCGACGGGGAAGACGACGGCGAGCGTCGGCGCCGCCACCTGCCACGGAACCGTCAGAAGATCGAAGCGGCCCTGGCCGTCCAGCGAATAGCCGACGAGCATGCCCCAGTACTGCAGGCCGAACCAGAGGCTGGTGACGGCGACGAGACGCAGGAAGACCACGTAGAGGATCTCCGTCAGCGTGCGCTTCGGGACTGTCGGGGAATCATTCTCCATGGCGGCCATCATAGCGGGGCCGCGCGAGGGCCGCTAGCTGCGGCGTGGCGATCTGACCATTCGCAATCCGACACCAAAATGGTAAGGACCCCATACCCCATTCAAGCAAGCGAGGATTTCATGAGCGATCGGACCCATCTCGTTGATGAGATCACCGGCCACCGACGGATGCGGCGCAACCGCAAGGCGGACTGGACCCGGCGTCTCGTGCAGGAAAACCGGCTGACCGTCGACGACCTGATCTGGCCGATCTTCCTCGTCCCCGGCTCCGGGATCGTCGATCCGATCGAGGCCATGCCCGGCGTCAACCGGATGAGCGTCGACAAGGCGGTCGAGGCGGTCCGCGAGGCGGCCGATCTCGGCATTCCGGCGATCGCCCCCTTCCCCGACGTCGAAATGGAAAAGCGCGACCTGACGGGGTCGGAGATCCTGCAGCGGGACAATCTGATCAACCAGTTCGTGCGCGCCACCAAAAAAGCGGTGCCGGACATCGGCCTGATCACCGACGTCGCGCTCGACCCCTTCACCAGTCATGGCCATGACGGCATCCTGCGCGACGGCGAGATCGTCAACGACGAGACGGTGGACATGCTGATCAAGGCGGCCGTGATGCAGGCCGACGCCGGCGCCGACATCATCGCCCCCTCCGACATGATGGACGGGCGCATCGGCGCGATCCGCCGCGGACTGGACGCCGCCGGCCACCAGGACGTCGGCGTCATGTCCTATGCAACGAAGTTTTCCTCCGGGTTCTACGGCCCCTACCGGGAGGCGATCAACACCGGCAGCCTGCTGAAGGGCAACAAGAACAGTTACTACATCAGCCCGGCCAACGGCACGGAAGCGCTGCGGGACGCGGAACTGGACGTCCAGGAGGGCGCCGACATGCTGATGGTGAAGCCCGGCATCGCCTATCTCGACATCTGTTGGCGGATGAAGGAAGCCTTCGGCCTGCCGACCTTCGCCTACCAGGTTTCGGGCGAATACACGCAGATCAAGGCCGCGGCCATGAACGGCTGGATCGACGGCGACCGGATCATGATGGAGACGCTGCTCTGCTTCAAGCGGGCCGGCTGCGACGGGATCCTCAGCTATTTCTCCGTCGAGGTGGCACGCAAGCTGGCGAAGGGCTGAGGCCGGTCGACCGCTTGCGTCGGCGGCGATTGCCCCCCATATCCAAGGGACCAACTGGAGACAAGAGACATGGCCATCGACCCGACCCCCGTACAGACCGCGCCGGACGACTGGCGCGCCTATAGCGGCGTGCTGACGCGTCGGTCCTTCGCCTTCATCCTCGACTACGCCATCGTGCTGCTTCTGTGCATCCCGGCGGCGGTCGTCGTCTTCTTCCTCGGCATCATCACGCTGGGGCTCGGCTTCTTCCTCTACCCCGCCCTTTTCGTGATCGTGGCGCTTCTCTACTTCGGGATGACGCTCGGCGGACCAAGCCAGGCGACGCCCGGCATGCGCGCGGCGGGCATCATGATGATGCGGCTCGACGGGCGGCGGATGGATTTCCTGACCGCCATGGTCCACACGGTGCTGTTCTGGATCATCAACTCCGTGCTGACGCCGCTCATCCTGCTCGCCGGCCTGTTTACGGAGCGCTCGCGGCTCGTCCACGACATGCTTCTGGGCACCGTCGTGGTGCGCGCCGACTGATGCTTCGATGACGGCCCGTCCGGTGCCGGTGGCAGCCTCATGCCGCCGGCGCAGTTGACCTTTTGCCAATCTGCGCCATGCTATGGTCGTTACGGCATCATCACGAAGCCAAGACAGGACCGCACGCGCCGCGATGAACACTCAGACAACGCCCTCCCCGCAGTTCTACCTGACGGCGCCTGCAACCTGTCCCTATCTGCCCGGGCAGATGGAGCGGAAAGTGTTCACCCATCTGGTGGGGCCGCGCGCGGCGGAAATGAACGACCTTCTGACCCAGGGCGGCTTCCGCCGCTCCCAGAACATCGCCTACCGGCCGGCCTGCGAGACCTGCCGCGCCTGCGTGTCCGTGCGCATCCTGGCGGAGGACTTCCAGCCGACGCGGACGATGCGGCGCATTCTCTCGACCAATAGCGACGTGATCTCGACCATCTATCCGGCGCAGCCCTCGACCGAACAGTTCTCGCTGTTCCGGCACTATCTCGACGACCGGCACCAGCAGGGCGGCATGTCCGACATGTCGGCGCTCGACTATGCGATCATGGTCGAGGATACCCATGTGAACACGCGGCTGATCGAATACCGCCTGCGCCAGCCCGGCGACGGCATCGGCGAAAGGCCGCAGGGCGAACTGCTCGCCGTGGCGCTGACCGACCTGATGAGCGACGGTCTCTCGATGGTCTACTCCTTCTTCAATACGGATCTGGCAAAGCGGTCGCTCGGCACGTTCATGATCCTCGACCACGTCCGGCGGACCCGGGCGCTCGGCCTGCCGCATGTCTACCTCGGCTATTGGGTCCACGGTTCGCCGAAGATGAACTACAAGACGCGGTTCCAGCCGCAGGAGCACCTGACGGCGCGCGGCTGGGAACGCTTCAATCCCGCCTCGGACGAGTGAACTGGCAGATGCATGAGTGATCACAGGAAGGGTCTGGTGCTGACCACGATCGGCGGGCTGGCGTTGTCCTTCGACGTGCCGCTCGTCAAGCTCGGCGACGGCGAGCTCTGGTCCGTCATTGCCTTGCGCAGTCTCGTGACCTGCGCGGCGGCAATCGTCCTCTGGTTGCTGGCCGTATATTTTTCCAAGCGGCGGCCGGTGCTGGTCCCCGGCCGGGCGGGGCTGCTGGCGGGACTGTGCTACGGCCTGTCGACGATGACCTTCCTCGGCGCGGTCTTCCTGACGGCCACCGCAAACGTGGTCTTCATCGTCGCCTTCACCCCGATGTTTGCGGCACTCTTCGGCTGGCTGGTGCTGAAGGAGGTGCCCTCGCTGTCGACGGTGCTGACCATGGTCGCGATGGCGGCCGGCGTGGCGCTGATCGTTGCCGGCGGGCTGGAGGCCGGCGGCCTGCTCGGCGACCTGCTGGCGGCTCTCACCTCGGCGCTGCTGGCCGGTGCCATCACCATCGCGCGCAAGACGCGCAGCGACATGGGTTTCGTGCCGCTGGTGGCAACCGCACTGCCGGCGCTGATCGGCCTGGCGATGGTGGGGAACGAGGGCTTTGCCGTCGCCGCACCGGTCTGGATCGTCTTCGACGGCGCGGTGATGATCCCGCTTGCCTTCTGGTGCCTGGCCACCGGGCCGCGCTATCTCAGCGGGCCGGAAGTGGGCATGTTCTACCTGCTCGAAACCATCCTGGCGCCGATCTGGGTGTGGCTGATCTTCTCCGAGGTGCCGACGGCGCAGACGGTCGCCGGCGGCGCGATCCTGGTGTCGGCGCTGATCCTGCATTCGGCGTGGCAGATGCGCGCCAAGGGACAGTCGGCACACCGTTCGATCCACACCTAGGTGCCGAGCCCGATTGCGGCGGGTGTTCAGGCGAGCAGCACCGCCTCGACCGGGCGGCGCGCCGAGAACGGCAGCACCTCGCTGGTGCGGCCGAACCGCAGGACGAGATCCGGGCGGCGCGCGCCAAGCCCCGCGATCGTCGCCAGTTGCGGGCGCAGTGCCGCCACTTCCACGGGCTGGTTGACGAAGGCAGTCCGGAGACCTAGCGCGGTCGCCATCAGGCAGAAGCGCTGGCAGGCCCGGCCGACCGCCATCCAGCCGGCAGGGCCTTCGCTGGCGGCACAAAACACGGCAACGCCTGCCGAACTGTCCATTTGCCGGGCATATTTCTCGTTTTCCGCCGGCGCCTTGAACACCAGGTCGAAGGCCGGCCGACCCAGCCACTCCGGCAGGGCGGGATTGCCGCTGGCCGCGGCATAGAGGCCGTCGCCGCTCTCGCGGGCGCTGTCCGGGCTGAAGCGCAGCCAGTCCTTCAGTTCCCGCAGGAAGGCCGGATCGGCCATCTGCGCCGCGTTGCCGTCGATGACGAGATCGCGCACGGCATCGATCTGCGGCCGATCGGTCAGCAGGATCAGGTCGACGCCCGGCGCCTGCGACGCCGTCTCCAGACGTGCCAGATCGGACGTGGCGACGGCGGTGCCGTCATAGAGGGCGCGGCAGGATTGGCGGCGGGGGATGGCCTGAAACATCGCCGCATCGTCGGCGCCCGGCGAAGAATTGCCGGACAGCCTGACGGACGCTCCGCTCATCCCGTCCTCGACCATGACCACATCGGCGGCCTGCCCGGTTGCGCCGGCCGCCAGCACCAGGTTTTCAAGCGCGCAGCCGAGGCTGACATAGAGGTGGTGATCGTCGGGATCGACCACCGGCGTTCGGCGGGTCGTATCGGGAGAGATCGCGATCTCGTCCGGCCCGATGCGGAAGTGCCAGGGCTGGGTGTTGTGACCGCTGGCGGCCAGCGTCGCATAGCGCACCAGCGCATGGGCATCCGCGGGGCCGGACAGCGCCGCTCGCTGATCCTCCACGGAGCGCCGATAGGCGTCGGCCGAGGTGCGCCAGGACAGGACGGAGGCTCCGACGCCCAGCGCCAGCGCACCGCCCGCCCCGGTCAGGACCGCTCGTCTGCTGATGGATCGGGACATCGGCCGTCACTCCACTCGTCAGAGGGAGCGTACCCGTTGCGACGGGCGCGACCTTGATCACGGTCAAGCCACAAACTGCCGTCTGACCGCCAGACGTTGTCAGTCGGGCAGCCCTCATGTTATAACTCTGTTGCAACATGAGGGCCCGACCATGAACGTCACCATTCGCAAGATCGGCAACTCCGAAGGCATCATCATTCCCAAGGAGGTCCTGGCCCGCATGGGGCTGAAGGCGGGGGACACGATCGAAATCCGGGAAGAGAACGGAAGCCTGTCCCTCATTACCGAACAGGCTGATCTTGCCGAACAGCTCAAAGCGGCACGCCTGGGGATGGAAAAATACCGGGTTGCCCTGCGAGAACTGGCAAAGTGACCAGCATCAAGTGGCTGTCGCGGCAGGCCATAGAGATCATCCACCGCGAACAACTAGCAGAACATGGCGGCTTACCCAGCACACAGGATGAAAACGCCCTGGAAGCAGCATTGGCGCGTCCTCTTCACAAGAACGCCTATGGGGAGGACGACCTCTTCCACCTTGCGGCCGCTTATCTTTATGGCTTTGCCCGCAACCATGCGTTTGCGGATGGCAACAAGCGGACCGCCTATCTGGCCGCCTTCACGTTCCTGCTCATCAACGGCCACCTGATCGAAGCGACGCAGGCAGAGGTCATCGCATTCGTTCTTGCCGTTGCCGACGGAGAGATCGACGAGGAGGGCGCGACGCGGTTCCTGCGCGACCACGCCGTCCCCTACCCCTGATCAGCCGGAGAACTTGCCGCTGCGGGGAAAACCCTTCGGCACGAGGCGGCCGGCGGTGGCGCGGTCGCCCAGCCATTCGACCAGTTCGTCCTTCGTCTTGGTGAAGAGGCGGCCGGCGGAATCCTCCCAGGTCAAACCCTGGTCGATGGCGAAGCACCGGATGTCGGAAATGCCGCCATCCTTGTAGCGCTGCAGGCGCACGCCCTTGCCGCGGGTCATTTCCGGCAGTTGCGCCAGCGGGAAGACCAGGAGCTTGCGGTTCTCGCCGACAACGGCGACATGGTCGCCCGTAACCGGCACCACCAGCTTCGTCTCGTCGGGCATGGCGACGTTCATGATCTGCTTGCCCTTGCGGGTGTTGGCGATCATCTCGTTCTCCGCGACCACAAAGCCGTTGCCGGCCGTGGAGGCGAGCACCAGCTTGCGCGAGGGGTCGTGCACGAAGGCCGTCAGGATATCCTGGTCGTTCTCCATCTCGACGATGATGCGCAGCGGTTCGCCATGGCCGCGACCGCCCGGCAGCTTGTCGGCGCCGAGCGTATAGACCTTGCCGCCGGTGGTGACGAGCAGCAGCTTGTCGGTCGTCTGGGCCGGGAAGGCCAGCTTCAGCGCGTCGCCTTCCTTGAAGGTGAGCGCGGCGGTATCTGCAATATGGCCCTTCAGCGCGCGAATCCAGCCCTTGCGGGAGATGACGACGGTGACCGGTTCCTTCTCGATCATCGCCTGCTGGATGGCATCGAGATCGGCATTCGGCGCTTCGGCGAACTGGGTGCGGCGGCGGCCGAGTTCTGTTGCCTTGGCGAACTTCTTCTTCACCTCCTGGATTTCCCAGGCGACCGTCTGCCAGAGCTTGTCGTCGGAGGCGAGCAGCGCCTCGATCTCCGCCTTCTCGGCCGAGAGCGCGTCGTGCTCCTTGCGGATCTCGAACTCCTCGAGCTTGCGCAGGTTGCGCAGCCGCATGTTGAGGATGGCTTCGGCCTGGATGTCGGTGAGATCCCATTTGGCGATCATCACCGGCTTCGGCTCGTCTTCCTCGCGGATGATGCGGATGACCTCGTCGAGGTTGAGATAGGCGATCAGCAGGCCGCCGAGGACTTCGAGGCGACGGTCGATGGCGGCAAGCCGGAACTTCGAACGCCGGACCAGCACTTCCTTGCGGTGGGCGAGCCACTCCAGCAGCACCTCGTTGATCGCCATCACCCGGGGCACCTTGCCCATGGAGAGGACGTTCATGTTGAGCGGGAAGCGGTTTTCCAGATCGGTCAGGCGGAAGAGCGATTCCATCAGCAGGGTGGCATCGACCGTGCGGCTCTTGGGCACGAGGACGACGCGCACGTCTTCGGCCGATTCGTCGCGCACGTCTTCCAGGAGCGGCAGCTTGCGGGCGATCAGCAGTTCGGCGATCTTCTCGATCAGCCGCGACTTCTGGACCTGATAGGGAATCTCGGTGACGACGATCTGATAGCCGCCGCGGCCGAGATCCTCGATCTCCCACTTGGCGCGGACGCGGAAGCCGCCGCGGCCGGTCTTGTAGCACTCGATGATGGATTCGCGGCTGTCGATGATGATGCCGCCGGTCGGCATGTCCGGGCCGGGGATGAATTCGACGAGCTTTTCCACCGTCGCATCGGGATGTTTGATGAGGTGGAGCGCCGCGTCGCAGAGCTCATGGGCGTTGTGGGGCGGAATGGAGGTCGCCATGCCGACCGCGATGCCGGAGGCGCCGTTGGCCAGAAGGTTCGGGAAGGCCGCCGGCAGGACCACCGGCTCCTCGTCTTCCTCGTTGTAGGTCGGGCGGAAGTCCACCGCGTCCTGATCGATGCCGTCGAGCAGCAGGGCCGCGACATCGGTCATGCGCGCTTCGGTATATCGGTAGGCGGCGGCGCTGTCGCCGTCGATATTGCCGAAGTTGCCCTGGCCGTCGACGATCGGATAGCGCTGCGAGAAATCCTGCGCGAGCCGCACCAGCGCGTCATAGACCGACTGGTCGCCATGCGGGTGGAACTTACCGATCACGTCACCGACGATGCGGGCGCATTTCTTGAAGGCGGAGTTCGGGCGGATGCCCATCTCGCTCATGGCATGGATGATGCGGCGGTGGACCGGCTTCAGCCCGTCGCGCACATCCGGCAGCGCCCGGTGCATGATGGTCGACAGCGCATAGGCCAGATAGCGCTCCTCGAGCGCGGCCTTGAGGTCGATCGGGACGATGTGATCGCCACCCTCGCCGTCGGACGGCGGTGTCAGATTTTTACCCATGGTCCTTGACTAGCGGAAAGCCCTATTGCGGGCAAGATTCGCACGCGAGGAGCCTGTGGATGACGCGCGCAGACGTGTCACCGGACGATAACCACGCCGTGAGGAAGGGCCGCCTGCAACACAAAAGCCATAGACGTTTGTTTGCCTCCCCCTATAACTGCAGAAACGCAACATGAGGCCGGAAGGCCAAGACGGAGGAGCTTTACATGTCTCACACCAGCAAGCTGCAGGCCCTGATGGCCGGCACCGGACTGCTGCTGATGGCGGGTCCTGCCTTTTCGCTCGATGGCGCCGACCTTCTGGCGAAGATCAATGCCGCCACGGGAATGTCCGGTACACCCGTGACGGCCCAGTCGGTTGACGTCAACGGCACGACGGTGACGCTGCGCGGCGCGACCTACAAGCCGATGCCGGCCGAGGAGGCGATGGCGATCGGCGACATCACCCTGGAGGGCGTCCAGGAAGAGGATGACGGCGGCTATTTCATCGAGACGGTGACCCTCCCCGACCTCAGCATGCGCGAAGAAGAGACCACCGTTACCGTTGCCGACATCTCCATGACCAATGTCACCGTGCCGGCCGACGTCACCGGCGGAACGCTGGATTCCGTCCTCGTCTACGAGGAGGCGACGACCGGACCGGTAAATGTGTCGGTTGACGGCAAGTCCCTCTTCTCGCTGGCCTCTGCCACATCGACCACCGAGATCGCCGACGACAATTCCTCCATCGGCTTTGATGTCGAGGTTGCAGGCATCAAGGCGGACCTCTCGACCGTGGAGGATCCGAAGGCGCGCGAGGCGATCCAGTCGCTCGGGCTTACCTCGATCGACGGCAGCATGACTATGTCCGGCGACTGGCAGGCAGCGGATGGGCTCGTCAACATCGAGGACTACACGCTCGATTTCGCCAATGTCGGCACGCTGTCGACCTCGCTCAGCTTCTCGGGCTATACGCTCGACTTCATCAAGGCGGCGGAGGAAACCTCGCGGGCGATGCAGCCGGCGGCCGGCAAGCAGGCCCAGGATGCGGCGGGGCTCGCCATGCTCGGCCTGATGCAGCGGCTGACCTTCAACAGCGCCGAGATCAGCTTCCAGGATGCCGGCCTCACCAACCGGGCGCTGGACTATGCCGGCAAGGAACAGGGCGTCTCGGGTAATACCATGGCGCAGATGCTGAAGGGCATGACGCCGCTCCTGCTGGCGCAATACAATGTGCCGGAACTGCAGAACATGGTGAGCCAGGCGGTCAACACCTATCTCGACAACCCGGGCAACTTCATCATCAGCGCCGCACCGGAAAACCCCGTGCCCTTCCCGATGATCATGGGTGCCGCCATGGGCGCGCCGAACACGCTGCCCGACGTGCTGGGCGTGACGGTGGAAGCCAACCGCCGCCAGTAACAAGCGGCCTTCAGGCGGCACAGGATCAGGGGCCAGCGGCATCGTCGCTGGCCTCAGTCGTGACAGGGACAGCCTTATCGTCTCAGTGAAACCACTTCTCGGCCGCGGCCAGAAGTTCCCTCTCCGACCGGATGCCATCCTGAAAGAGGCGCACGAGCAGCATCGCCAGCTCGTCCGGATGCGTGTCATGCTCCGGGATGACTTGTGCAAACACGCGTTCGAGCAGGGCCAGATCGTCTGGGCGCAGATGAACGTCGGATGGGATACGACCACGCATGTGCCGAGATTAAGGCAGGGTGCGGGTTTCGGCAAGAGGGGGTGGCGGCAAGGCCGGAGGCCGCGTGCGCTGAGGAAGTGACGGCGCCTGAAGGTCCGCTTCCGACCCATTCACGCCGTTCCCAAGCCTCCGGCGTCTCCTCCCAAGCGGTCATCGGGACGGCCCGGGCCGGAGATCACCTCCTTGGCGGCCTTGGTCTGTCATATCAGCCGCGATCGGCGGACCGGGCGATCTCCTGCCGCAACTGGTCGACCTTCGCTCCGGCCCACTGCCGGGCGTCGTCGCCGAATATGAGCCGCGAGGGCGCCTCGCCCTGCGAAGCCAGCGCCACGATCCGCGCGGCGAGCAGCTTCGGATCGCCCGGCTGGTTGCCGTTGGCTCCGTCCACGAACGCGCGATACTGCGCGACCGCCTCAGCATAATCCGGGATCTCGATGCTGCCGAAGCTCGCCGACTTGCCATCCATGAAGTCCGTGCGCAGCATTCCCGGCTCGACCAGGAGCGAGCGGACGCCGAACGGCGCCAGTTCCTGCGCAAAACCCTCCATCCAGCCCTCGACCGCGAACTTCGACGCCGAGTAGACCGCGCCCCCGCCGTTGGAAACCAGCCCGCTGACCGACGAGATGGTGACGATGAGGCCTGAGCGACGCGCACGCATGTGGGGGATGACCGCGCGCGCGACGTTCATCGTGCCGAACAGGTTGACCTCGAACTGGCGCCGCACCGCGGCATCGGTGAAGGTCTCGAAGAAGCCCAGTTCGGCATAGCCGGCATTGTTGACCAGAACGTCGATCGCGCCGAGCCGCTCGATGGTCTCGAGGGCGACCGCGTTCGCGGCTTCGGCGTCCGTGATATCAAGCGCGAGCGCGAGCAGACGATCGTGTTCGCCCCCGAAGGCATCGCGCAGCGCATCAATGGACCGCGCCGTTGCCACCACCGTTTCGCCCGCATCGAGCGCGGCACGCGCGATCTCGCGTCCAAGTCCCCGGCTTGCGCCCGTTACCAGCCAGATATTGCCCATCATCTGCTCCTCGTTTCTTCTGCTGCCACCGGCTAGGTAGGTGTGCTAATTGGTCGAGATAATGAGCTAATAAGTAATAGGCCTCAGTAGCAGGATTTATCAATGCGCCCGGACCAACTCGGCGACCTTGCCGTCTTTGCGGCGATTGCTTCCGACCGCAGCTTCACGCGTGCCGCAAAGCGGCTGGGCGTCACGCAGTCGGCATTGAGCCAGACCATGAAGCGACTGGAGGGCCAGCTCGGTTTTCGCCTGCTCTCCCGCACGACGCGAAGCGTCGCTCCGACCGCTGCCGGCGAGCGCCTGCTTGCCACCTTGTCGCCGGCACTGGCCGGATTGGACGACGAGATCGAGGCGCTGTCCCAGGCACGCGGAGCAGCGATCGGCACCGTCCGGATCACGTCGGGCAAGCACGCCGCGGATACGGTGCTGTGGCCGATGCTCCCGGCCTTCATGCGCCGCCACCCCGGCATCGAGGTGGAGGTGTGCGTGGAGGACGGGATGGCCGACGTCGTGGCAGGTCGCTACGATGCGGGCGTCCGGCTCGGCGAGCGACTGGAGAAGGACATGATCGCGCTGGCAGTCGGGCCTCCGCTTCGCGTCGCGGTGGTCGCCGCTCCCGGCTACCTGAGCGACCATCCGGCGCCGATGGAGCCCGCTGACCTCACGGCGCATCGCTGTATCGCCTATGGCGACGC
Organism: Pseudorhizobium marinum; assembly: GCF_000705355.1. Lineage (NCBI taxonomy): Bacteria > Pseudomonadati > Pseudomonadota > Alphaproteobacteria > Hyphomicrobiales > Rhizobiaceae > Pseudorhizobium > Pseudorhizobium marinum. The sequence goes on along the minus strand of NZ_JMQK01000006.1, from coordinate 139,512 downwards.
GCATGGCGACCTGTCTCCCTGGTCGTTCGAGCGCAACGGTCGTGCGGTGACGGTTACGCCGGGCCGTGGGCCGGTGTTCAATGATGGCGACCTGCTGGTGGCTGCCGCCCTTGAGGGTTTCGGCATCCTCTACATCCTGGAGGATCTGGTGGCGGCGCCGATTGCCGATGGCCGTCTCACTCGCCTGTTGGAGCCGTGGTGCGAGCCATTTGCCGGCTACCATCTCTATTACCCCGACCGGCGGGGCACGACGGCCTTCGAACTGTTCAAGGAGACGCTTCGAAAAACCAGGGTCTTGTGAGGAATTGGTGAGGCGTCGGAGGCCGGCATTGGACGGGGCTCGCAATGCTGGACGCAGCCCAGCAGCCACTGCCGAATATTGACGGCACCATACGAGACACGAATTGACAGATCGCTCAATTGATGACACATATTGCGTCACCAATTTGGAGATGCTCCCTTGTCCCTAACCCGCGTCTACAACAGCCCGATACGCGCGGCACAGTTCCGCGAAACCCGCGAGGCCATACTGTCTGCCTTGTTCTCTCTGATGGAGTCGGCGGCTACCCCGGACGACATCGGCATGGATGCAATCGCCGCCGAAGCGGGTGTGCAGCGCCGGACGATTTTCAGGCACTTCGAAAGCAAGGAAGAATTGCTGCGGGCATTCTGGCCATGGCTCAATGCCCGCATCGGGGCCTCGATCAAGCCGATGACCCCGGAGGAGATTTCGGGCGGGCCGCGCCAGGCGTTTCCTCTCTTCGAAGCGCATGAGGCCGCCATACGGGCAGCGCTCCATTCCCGCACCGGGCGGGAGATGCGGGCGGGCACCATTGCGGATCGGCGCCGGGACTTCTCGGCGGCACTCGCTCCCGCCCTCGACACATTATCGCACGTGGAGCGCCAGAAGATCGAAGCACTGGCTCACCTGCTCTACTCCGCCTCCGCATGGGAGGTTCTCAAAGATTATGGCGGTCTCGACGGCACCCAGGCCGGCGAGGCAGCTTCCTGGGCGCTCGAACTGATCCTGTCCGCGATCAACTCCGGCGAAACTGCGGCGGACGCAACCATCGCAGCCAAAGGAGATACGCGATGACCATAGACGTCAATACTCCCTCCAACGCCGACCGCCTTTGGGTGGTCGCCGACAGGATACGCTTTCTGGGCAGCCTCCCGGGCTCCCCCATCGAGCTTCTGGACATCGAGGTGCCTGCGGGCTCCGGTACTCCGCCTCACACGCACGAGGCAGCAGAGCTCTTTTATGTGCTGGAAGGAGACCTGACCGTGCGGCAGTTCGGCTCGGAAATCCCTCCCGTGGTCATCCATGCCGGCCCTGGAACATCGGTGACGATTCCGTCCCGCGTGCCTCACAACTATGTCAATGAAAGCGGCAAGCCGGTTCGCATGCTGGTCGTGCTTGAGGCAAGCATGGTGGCTTTCTTTCGCGATATCGGATCCGCCGAGCCGACAAGCGCGTGCCGGACTTTGCGCGAATTGGCGCTGCCATGGAGAGACATGGCATCGAAGCACTCGCCAGCGCGGCCTGATACCGCATAGCTCTTGATCGCGCCGGCACCAAGGTGCCGGTGCAACTTGCTCGTCACTCTAAAAGCTGGTCTGTGAGAGGGAAAAGCTGGATCTCGATGGCTTTCGGGACCGTCCACCTGGATGACGAATGCCTGGATCGCAGACGCGTTGCTGCCCAGGCTGGTTCGCCCGTTGAAGGGCAGCGTCCCGGCAATACCGCAGAAGACCTGCCCGTCTGTTCCCCCCCCCCCGAAGCGGACGATGGCTGCCTGGAAGCCAATGATGACTTCCGATGTTGCAGCTTGCGTCGACCTGACGGGTTTCACCGGATGCAAGCGTACCGGCTGCCTTTCAGCGCAGCAAACCTCAGCCGGCTTCTTGAACCCGACCATCAACGTGGTGGGGCGGCACCTATCGGTGGCGCCCAACCCCGCATGTGCATCCACTCATGGAGATAATGCGGCCAACGGTCGGACGTCATGTTTTGTTGACGCATGCCAAAGCCGTGCCCACCACGCTCGAAGAGATGAAATTCAACAGCACATCCGGCAGCCTTCCAGGCTTCTGCGAGGCCATAGCCCTGTGCGCCGAAAAGGGGATCGTCGGAAGCAAGGGCAAGGAACATGGGCGGGGCATTGCATGGGACGGGAACCGCAAGCATTGATGGATAGATTGGAATGACGAAGTCGGGCTGCATCCCTCCCCGGCCGGCCAAAACCGTCCACAGCGAGACATCGCGCCAACGAAAAAGCCTCCACCCAACGGTGGAGGCTTTCCAAGTATGCCGCAGCCGCGCGACCGCTCCCTGTCAGCGGAAGATCACCACCGGCACCTTGCACGAGCGGATCATCTCCGTCGTGGTGGAGCCGAGGAAGAGGCTGCGCAGGCGTGAGTGGCTGTAGGCGCCCATGACCAGCAGGTCGAATTTTTCCCGATCGATCGTCTCGGAGATCACCGTGGTCGGCTCGCCCGGCCCGATCTCGGTCTCGACCGTGAAGCCGGCGCCCTTCAGGATGATGGCGGCATCCTCGATCTTGCGGCGGTTGTCGGGCGTCTCGGGGCCGGCCATGACGAGCTTGCAGGGAAGGCCCGCGAGGATCGGGTTACGGGCCACCTGGTCGATCGCCTTCAGCGCGGTCGCGCCGCCGTCGAAGGCGATCAGGACCTTCTCGATCGGCTTGAAGGCGCGCGAGGCGATCACGATCGCCTTGTGGGTCGAGCGCACCACGCGCTCCAGGTTGGAGCCGAGATGGCCCTTGGCGAAGTCCGCCCCCTCCCCGCGCTTGCCGATGACGATCAGGTCGGCGCCCGACTGGAGCTCCTGAACCGTGTCGACGAGATCGCCGTTGCGCAGCTTCGTGTCGACCTGCGCCACGCCCGCAGCCAGGAGGAGATCCTTGCCGCCGTCGAGCAGAAGGCGGCCGCGCGTGTGGGCAACCTTGGCCTTGCGGGCATCGAGTTCCGCGAGCTCCTCGAGCAGCGCGGTCCTGGCCCCAAGCCCGATGTTGCCGCTGAGGTTGACCGGTTCCGTGGCCGTGTCGCGGCGGCCGATCACGTGCAGCAGGTCAACCGAGGCCTCGGCTCGCCTGGCAATCCACGCCACGTGATCGCAGACGCTCTGCGCGTAGGGTGAACCGTCAATGAGTGCGAGTATCTTCGTCATCGTTCTTCCTCCCTAGTGTCCCATCAGCCGGTCCATGGCACCCGGCTTGTCGTGGATGGCAAGCCTATCGACGATGGTTTCGCTGGCCTGGTTGAGGCCAAGGATTTCGACCTCGGCGCCCTCGCGGCGGAATTTCAGCACGATCATGTCGAGCGCGGCGACGCTGGAGATATCCCAAATATGGGCGCGGCTGACGTCGATCGTTACCTTATCAAGGGCTTCCCGGAAGTCGAACGCGGCATTGAAGTCCTCGACCGAGGCGAAGAAGACCTGGCCCTCGACCGTGTAGGTGCGATGCGTGCCATCGGCCGAGAGGGCCGAGGTGACACGGAAGATCTGGGCAATCTTCCAGGCAAAGAAGACGGCCGAGAGGAGAACGCCGATCAGCACGCCGATCGCCAGGTTGTGGGTGTAGACGACGCCGACGACGGTCGCCAGCATGACGATCGAGGACGAGCGCGGGTGGTCCTTCAGGTTCTTGATCGAGGACCAGGAGAAGGTGCCGATCGAGACCATGATCATGATGGCCACCAGCGCCGCCATGGGGATGCGGCTGACGAGATCGCCGAGCACGAGGATCATGAACAAGAGCAGGACGCCGGCGGCGAAGGTGGAGAGGCGGCCGCGGCCGCCGGACTTCACGTTGATGATCGACTGGCCGATCATGGCGCAGCCGGCCATGCCGCCGATGAAGCCGGTCGCCGTATTGGCGATTCCCTGGCCGACGCATTCGCGGTTCTTGTCGCTCGGCGTATCGGTGAGATCATCGACGATCTGGGCCGTCATCAGCGATTCCAGCAGGCCGACGGCTGCGACCGCCACCGAATAGGGCAGGATGATCAGAAGCGTTTCGAGGTTGAGCGGGATCTGCGGGATCAGGAAGATCGGCAGCGTCGAGGGCAGTTCGCCCATGTCGCCGACGGTGCGGACATCGAAGCCGAAGGAGAGCGTGATCGCCGTCAGGACGACGATGCAGACGAGCGGCGACGGGATCGACTTCGTCAGATAGGGGAAGAGGTAGATGATGCCGAGACCGGCTGCGACCAGCACATAGGTCAGCATCGGCACGTTGGTCAGTTCCGGCAGTTGCGCCATGAAGATCAGGATGGCGAGCGCGTTGACGAAGCCGGTCATCACCGATTTCGACACGAAGCGCATCACATAGCCGAGCTTCAGCAGGCCGGCGACGATCTGGATGAGGCCGGCGAGCACGGTCGCGGCCAGAAGATATTGCAGGCCGTGGTCGCGCACCAGCGTCACCATCAGGACGGCGGTGGCGGCGGTGGCGGCCGAGATCATGCCGGGCCGTCCGCCGACGAAGGCGATCAGCACGGCGATCGAGAAGGAGGCATAGAGGCCGATCTTAGGGTCAACGCCGGCGATGATGGAGAAGGCGATGGCTTCGGGAATGAGCGCCAGTGCGACCACAAGGCCGGACAGCAGATCGCCGCGAACGTTCGAAAACCATTCGCGCTTGTATTCAGTCAAATTGATCATGGGATAATTTCGCAAAGAAAAGCATCGACCGGAAGGGGCATTCGGGCCTGATAGAAGATGATGCTTTGCGTTGTCCGGCGGATCGGCGGCCGGAAGAGCCACCCGGGAGTTTCACCCGAGTCCTTGTGATGGAGGGTCTATAGCGGCGAAATTGCTGCGGCGCAACGTCGCGATGGTCGGCGGCTGTCGAAGCGGCTCCGGCGCACGCAGAAACGGCGGCACGAGGCCGCCGTTTCGATAACACTACTGAAACGAGGATCAGTCCTTCTTCGGGGTCGGCACGACGCGCAGCGCCAGCTCGCGCAGCTGCTGCGGCGAGGCCGGTGCCGGCGCGTTCATCAGGAGATCCTGGGCCTGCTGGTTCATCGGGAACAGCGTGATCTCGCGCAGGTTCTTGGCGCCCGTCAGAAGCATGACGACACGGTCGACACCAGCGGCCATGCCACCGTGCGGCGGTGCGCCGTACTGGAAGGCGCGGTAGAGGCCGCCGAAGCGATCCTCGACGTCCGTCTGGCTGAGGCCCACCTTCTCGAAGGCCTTGACCATCAGTTCCGGCGACTGGTTTCGGATCGAGCCCGAGGCGATCTCGAAGCCGTTGCAGACCATGTCGTACTGGAAGGCCTTGATCGTCAGCGGATCCTGGTTCTCCAGCGCGTCCATGCCACCCTGCGGCATGGAGAAGGGGTTGTGAGCGAAATCGACCTTCTTCTCGTCCTCGTTCCACTCGTAGAAGGGGAAGTCGACGATCCAGCACAGCGCGAACTGGTCCTTGTTGGAGAGGTTCAGCTCGTCGGCGGCGCGGTTGCGGGCCTCGCCTGCGAACTTGTAGAATTTCTCCGGTTCGCCGGCGACGAAGAAGCAGGCGTCACCCGCTTCCAGGCCAAGCTGGACGCGCAGGGCTTCGGTGCGTTCCTCGCCGATATTCTTGGCAAGCGGGCCGGAACCGGCGATCTTGCCGTCCTCTTCCTTCCAGAAAATGTAGCCGAGGCCCGGCTGGCCCTGGCTCTGCGCCCAGGCGTTCATGCGGTCACAGAAGGCTCTGCTGCCGCCGGTCTTGGCCGGGATCGCCCAGACCTCGACCTTCGGGTTTGAGGCGATCATGCCGGCGAAGACCTTGAAGCCGGAGCCGGCGAAATGCTCGGTGACGGCTTCCATGACGATCGGGTTGCGCAGGTCCGGCTTGTCGGAGCCGTATTTGCGCAGCGCCTCGTCATAGGGAATACGCGGAAACTCGCCGGTGACCGGCTTGCCCTGCGCAAACTCCTCGAAGATGCCGCGCATCACCGGTTCCATGGTGTTCCAGACGTCTTCCTGGGTGACGAAGCTCATTTCCAGGTCGAGCTGGTAGAATTCGCCCGGCAGGCGGTCGGCGCGCGGGTCTTCGTCGCGGAAGCAGGGGGCGATCTGGAAGTAGCGGTCGAAGCCGGCGACCATCATCAGCTGCTTGTACTGCTGCGGCGCCTGCGGCAGGGCGAAGAACTTGCCCTCGTGGATGCGGCTCGGCACCAGGAAGTCGCGCGCGCCTTCCGGCGAGGAGGCCGTCAGGATCGGCGTCGAATATTCGGTGAAGCCGACATTGGTCATCTCGCGGCGCATGGCGGCGATGATCTGGGTGCGCTTGACGATGTTCTTGTGCAGCGTCTCGCGGCGCAGGTCGAGGAAGCGGTACTTGAGGCGGACGTCTTCCGGGTAGTCCGGCTCGCCGAAGATCGGCAGCGGCAGTTCCTTCGACGCCGACAGCACCTCGATCTCCTGGGCGTAGAGCTCGATCTCGCCGGTCGGCATGTTCTTGTTGACGGTGTCGTCGGAGCGCGCCTTGACGAGGCCGTCGATGCGGATCACCCATTCGCCGCGGACCGTCTCGGCCATCTTGAAGGCCGGGCTGTCGGGATCGGCGACGACCTGGGTCATGCCGTAGTGGTCGCGCAGATCGATGAAGAGGACGCCGCCATGGTCGCGGACACGGTGAACCCAGCCGGAGAGACGAACGGTGGAGCCGACATCGGACTTCCTCAGGGCGGCACAGGTGTGGCTGCGGTAACGGTGCATGAAATGTATCCTGGAATCACGTGTGCCGGCGCAACGCTGGAGGGTTCGGCCGGCAAGGGAAAATCGGGCGGAAAAGCGCATGGCGCACCGGATTTGTCAAGGCGCGTATCCGGTCCGCCCGCGAATGCCGCATGGCGATGCGTGGCACAGACGGCTCAGTCAGGCAAGAGGATTGCGGCCAGATCGAGCGTTGCGGCCGACGTCGGGCGAGCCGGCGCGCCGATCAGCGGAAGCTTGTGGTCGATGGAAAGATGCGCGTGACCATGGACCTGCGACCAGACGAGCTGCTCTATGGAGGCGCGACCCTCCGGCGTATCGAGACCGCGCCTGACCGCCACCGGGCGGCAGATTTCCTGCAGGACAGCAAATCCGAGATCTCCCGCCTCCCCCAGCGCCGCATCCGACCAATCGAGCAGGTTGGCATTGAACATCAGCCGGAACAGGTGCGGGTTCGCGGTCGCGAAGGCAAGATAGCCGTTGAACGCCGCGCGCATCTGCGCCGCTGCGGAGGGGTCCGCCGCAGCCATTTCCCTGCGCATGGCGCCCTCGAACAGACGGAAACCCTGGCGGGCCATGGCATTCAGCAGGTGCTTCAGCGTCGGAAAATGATGCTCGGGCGCGGCATGGGAGACGCCGACTCGCGCGGCGATCTTGCGCAGCGAGAGGCCCTCGAGGCCCACCTCTTCCAGCATGGTCAGGCCCGCCTGCAGAAGGGCCTGTCTCAGGTCGCCGTGATGATAGTTCTTCTGCCGGGCCATATCCTCCCTTACGCGCAGCATGGCGTGCTGTCAAAACCAATCTTGACAGTGACAACATAAGCTGCGAAACCTATCTTGACAGTGTCAAGTTGGGCGTCGGCGACATGGAAACTCTCTTCTCCCTCGCAAGCACCGCTGCCCTCGGCGGCTGGCTCCTGCTGATCGTTCTCCCCCGGCGGCAGCTCTTGATCGCCTCGCTTCGCTACGGCCTGATCGGCTGGCTGGCGCTCGCCTACTCCGTCCTGATCTTCGTCTTTTTCTTCCGCATCGACGGGGCGGGCTTCGGTTCGATCAGCGACGTGCGGGCGATCTTCGCGAGCGATGCGGGGCTCGTTGCCGGGTGGATCCATTACCTGGCCTTCGATCTCTTCGTCGGCATCTGGATCGCCCAGGAAGCGGATCAGCGTGGCTACAACCGCCTGCTGCAGGCGCCCATCCTCGTCGCCACCTTCCTGTTCGGGCCCTTCGGCCTTCTCCTCTTCCATCTCACCCGCGCCACCGAGACAGCGCTGTCCTTCAGAAAGGCCTGAGCCATGAACCTCCTGTTCGATGGGTCGACGACCCTCATGCCTGGCCCTGAATTGACCGGGCAGATGACCTTTACCAGCGCCCAGCGTCTGCTCGTCGTGGCGATCGGCCTGCAGGTGGCGCTCGCCTTGCCGAGCCTGGTGGCGCTGGTGCTGGACGACCGGCTGCTCAACGGCATCAGCGTCTGGAGCAAGCCCCTGAAGTTCCAGGCGTCGCTGATCGTGATGCTGGGAACGGTCCTGCTGCTGCTGCCGCTCATCGAAACCACGGCGCGGGAGGGTCGGGGCGTCTGGCTGGCCTGTCTCGTCGCCTGCATCACCGCAAGTGGCGAAATTCTCTACATCACGCTGCAGGCGGCGCGCGGACGGGCGTCGCATTTCAACGCCGAGACGCCGATCGAGGCGCTGGCCTACGGGCTGATGGGCTTTGGCGCAGTTCTGCTCGTCCTCTCGAGCCTGGTCGTCGGTCTCTACATCCTGCTGAAACCCGCCCCTGATGCGCTGCCCGGGCTGCAACTGGGCGGCGCCTGGGGCCTCATTCTCGGGAGCCTGCTGACGCTCGTCACCGCCCTGGCACTCGGGAGTGGCCAGATTGCCGGTCCCGGACACTGGGTCGGAGGCGTCAGGACCGATGCCGGCGGCCTGTTCCTGCTCGGATGGTCGCGCAGCGGCGGGGATCTGCGGGTGCCGCATTTCTTCGCCACCCACATCATGCAGGCCCTGCCGATTGCCGGGCTTGCCCTCGACCTGCTGGCGCCGCGTCTCGTGGTCACCGGGCTGCTCACCGCAAGCACACTTTGCGTGGCGGTGGTTGCCGGCACGTTCGCCCAGGCGGCAGCAGGACGGCCGTTCTTCTAGAGACGGGCCCGGTCGCCGGCGAGGTCGAATTCCTCAGAGCCTGCATGATAATGCAGCAAGACAAGCTGCCGTGAATCTGTCTTTGTGGAGACCATGCCTTCTGGCCTGACAATCCTTTGCAAAGCATCTCATGTCCGCGATCCGTCCACTCATTCCCCTGCTCATTACCGCCGGCATCCTGATCGGCGGCAATGGGTTGCAGGGCACCTTCATTGCGCTGCGCGGCTCCTACGAGGGCTTTTCGCCGTCGATCATCGGGGTGATCGGCGCGGGCTACAGCATCGGCTTTGCGATCGGTTGCATCTATGTGACGCGGCTCCTGCGGCAGATCGGCCATATCCGCACCTTCGCCGCGATGGCCGCCATCGGCGCCTCCTGTTCGCTGGCCATGTCGCTCGTCATCGATCCGACCGCCTGGCTCTTGATGCGCTTCATCGTCGGCATCGCGGTGGCGAGCCTGTTTGCGACCGTGGAGAGCTGGATCAATGCCAAGGTGACGAATGCCAACCGCGCCCGGACGTTGTCGATCTACCGGCTCGTCGATCTTGGGTCGGTGACGGCGGCGCAATACGTCATCCCGGCGGCGGGGATCGAGGGGACCGTCATCTTCAGCATCGTGGCGATCGCCATGACGCTGTCGCTGGTGCCGATCTCGCTGGCCGACCGCTCGAGCCCCCTGCCCCCGGAAGCGATCCGCTTCGATCCGGTGGCGGTGTGGCGGATCTCGCCGCTGGCGGTGGTCGGCGTCACCTGCGTCGGCCTGGCCATGGCGGCCTTCCGCAACATCGGACCGATCTACGGCGAGGCGATCGGCATGAGCATCACCTCGATCGCCACCTTCATGAGCGCCGGGATCATCGGCGGCGTGGTGCTGCAGTATCCGCTCGGCGTCTATTCCGACAGGCTCGACCGGCGCAAGGTGATCCTCTGGACGACGATCGGCTCGATCCTGACCGGCGGCTATCTCTCGCTCGGGGCCGGGTCGAGCGAGACCGCCAACATCATCGGCGTCTTCCTGTTCGGCGCCTTCTCGATGCCGCTCTATTCGCTGTGCTCGGCGCATGGCAACGACCATGCCCGGGAGGGCCAGCATGCGCTCGTTTCGGCCGGGCTGCTGTTCTACTGGTCGATCGGAGCGACCATCGGCCCGCTGCTCGCGGCGCTGCTGCTGGAATACCACGGGCCGGACGTCTTCTTCGTCTACACCTCGGTGATCTTCGCGGGCTTTGCCGTGTTCACGGTGCGGCGCATGGGGGCCCGGCCGCCGGTTCCGCCGGAGGAGCGGCCGGGGCGGTTCCGGGCGCTTTTGCGCACCTCGGCCTATTTCAACAAGCTGGCGGCACCTCCGGACAAGGAAGACCACCGCGAAGACCACCGCTGATTTCGGCGCCAATATTGACATATGCGACCGGAAGGGAAAGGAAGACTGATCTTTTGACCCCTTAGCTGTGACCGGACTGATGATCGAAACGACTGCCGCCCTCGAGGACGCCTGCCGGGCGCTTGCCCAATCGGACTTCATCACCATCGATACGGAGTTCCTGCGGGAGACGACCTTCTGGCCGCAGCTCTGCCTGATCCAGATGGCGAGCCCCACCGTCGAGGTGCTGGTCGACCCGCTGGCCAAGGGTCTGGACCTTTCGCCCTTCTTCGCGCTGATGGCCGACCCGAAGGTGATCAAGGTCTTCCACGCGGCGCGCCAGGACATCGAGATCATCCATCATCTGGGCGGGCTCGTGCCGCATCCCATCTTCGATACGCAGGTGGCTGCCATGGTCTGCGGCTTCGGCGACAGCGTCTCCTACGACCAGCTCGTGCAGCGCATCAGCGGCGCGCAGATCGACAAGTCCTCGCGCTTCACCGACTGGAGCCGGCGACCGCTGTCCGACAAGCAGCTCGAATATGCGATGGCCGACGTGACGCATCTGCGCGACGTCTATCTGTCGCTGAAGGAGCAGCTCGAACGGGAGGGCCGCGCCTCGTGGCTCACGGAAGAGATGGCGATCCTTGAATCGCCCGGCACCTACGATATCCATCCGGATGACGCCTGGCTGCGGCTCAAATCGCGCCTGCGCAAGCCGCAGGAACTGGCGATCCTGAAGTTCGTCGCCGCCTGGCGCGAGCGCGAGGCGCGCAGCCGCAACGTGCCGCGGTCGCGGGTGCTGAAGGACGACGCGATCTACGAGATCGCCCAGCAACAACCGAAGGACACCGAGGCGCTGTCGCGGCTGCGGACCGTGCCGAAGGGCTGGGAGCGCTCCTCTTCCGGCACCGGCGTGATCGAGGCGGTGAATGCGGCGCTGGCGCTTCCGAAGGCGGAGATGCCGCATGCGCCGAAATCCTCCCGTTCGCCGGAAGGCACGGGTGCGGCCGTCGAACTCCTCAAGGTGCTGCTGAAGCTGATCTCCGACCGCGAGGGCGTCGCCGCCAAGGTGATCGCCAATACCGACGATCTGGAAAAGATCGCCGCCGAGGGCGAGATGGCCGAGGTTGCCGCCCTCCACGGCTGGCGCCGCGAGCTGTTCGGCGACACGGCGCTGCAGCTGATCTCCGGCGGGGTGGCACTGCGCTTCGTCGACCGCAAGGTGGAAGCCGTGACGCTGACCGGCGACGCCGACTGACGAAGCGAGAATAGGCGTCACGGAAGCTTCGCGGAGCCGTCAATCCGGCGTCACGGATGACCCCTAGTGAGAGAGAGTTTCAACCTCTTACTGGGGGCTCCCATGATGAGACCATTGCTCGCGTCTGTTGCCATCGCCGCGCTTCTGGCCGGCCAGGCCTTTGCCCAAGAAAAGACTTTTCCCGCCACGCTGGTGTCGCATGCGATCCTGCCGGCAAACACCATCATTCCCGCTCCGGAAGATGCACCGGCGCATCTGAAGACCTCCGGCAAGTTCTCGACCGCCGACCGCAAGCGTGCGGATGGCCTCGGGACCGTGCCGGGCAAGGACGGCGTGCGCCCCACCGGCCTGTCGCTGCCCTTCGACGGCCAGCCGCTGCAGGGTTTTTCCGGCATCAAGACGATGCCGGACGGCAGCTTCTGGAGCCTTTCCGACAACGGCTTCGGCTCGAAGACGAACTCCAGCGACGCGGCGCTGATGCTGCACAACATCCGCTTTGACTGGGAGGCCGGCACCGTCGAGCGGCTGAACACCGTGTTCCTGTCGGATCCGGACAAGAAGGCGCCCTTCCCGATCGTGCTCGAAGGCAGCGACAACCGCTACCTCACCGGCGCCGACTTCGACGTGGAATCCATCCAGCCGGTCGATGACGGCTTCTGGGTCGGTGAAGAGTTCGGCCCCTATCTCCTGAAGTTCACCACCGACGGCAAGCTCACCGACGTGATCGCCACCAAGGCCGGCGAGACCGAGGTGAAGTCGCCGGACAATGCGACGCTCGTCGTGCCGGCCAACCCGACGGCCAAGATGCCGAGCTTCAACCTGAAGCGCTCGGGCGGCTACGAAGGCCTTGCGATGTCGAAGGACGGCACCAAGCTCTACGGCCTGCTCGAAGGCCCGCTCTACAAGGAAGACGGCACCGTGGAGAAGACGGCCGACGGCATGACGGCGCTGCGCATCGTCGAGTTCGATACGGCCGGCAAGGCCTGGACCGGCCGTTCCTGGCTCTACCCGCTGTCGGAAGGCGGCGAGGCGATCGGCGACTTCAACATGGTCGACGAGACGACGGCGCTGGTGATCGAGCGCGACAATGGCGCCGGCAATGCCGACCGGGCCTGCGCCGATCCGAAGAAGCCGGAACCGACCTGCTTTGCGACGCCAGCCAAGCACAAGCGGATCTACAAGATCGAGATGACCGACGAAAACGTTGATCAGGCCGTGCGCAAGATCGGGTACATCGACCTGATGGCGATCAAGGACCCGCAGGGTATTGCCCGCCAGGGCGGCAGCGAAGGCGGCTATACGATGCCGTTCGTGACGATCGAGAACGTCGATGTCGTCGATCCGACGCATATCGTCGTCGGCAACGACAACAACCTGCCGTTCTCGGCCGGTCGCGCGCTCGACAAGGCGGACGACAACGAATTCGTGCTGCTGGAAGTGGGCGAGTTCCTGGCTGCGAAGTAAGGCGGGGGCTGCTGCCCCTCACCCTCTCCCCGCTCGCGGGGAGAGGAACTTCACCATCTACTCGAACCGGAACGCCAGGCGCTTTCCGGTCAGCTTGGCGAGCTGCTGCAGCCGGCCGTCCAGGCGCTCTCCGGCGAAGCCGGCGTGCTCATGCGGCACCACGAACTCCAGATCGAGGTCCGGAGAGATCGCGGGGCGGAAGGCGAGGCTGTTGATGATCCCCGGCATGGACGCGGAGAAGAGGTAGAGCACCCGCAGGATGCCGCCCAGAAGCTTGGCGAGCTCCACCAGCCGCGGCGTGGTGATCGAGGCGAAATTGTTCGATGCACTGTCGTCCTGCAGGCCTTCGAAGCGGTAGTAATTGGCCAGCGCCAGATAGGCGCGGCCCGGATGGGTAATGCCGACGAGCGACGAATGGGCGATCAGGTTGAGCGCCTGGGCGCCGCGGTAATCGGGGTGGGCGCGCCAGCTGATGTCGGCGAGCAGGCAGGCGGCCTGCCGGTAGCGGCTTTCCTCCTCGCTCTCGTTGACATCAAAGAGCGGCACCATGCGGCCTGTCCAGGCGGCCAGTTCGCGGGCATGCTCGGGGGAGCGCGCCCGCAGGATCGCCAACTGGTCGGCGGCGAGCAGCAGGGGGTCGACCGCCTTTTCCTCGTCCGTAAGCAGCGAATAGAGATAGCCCTCGCGCACGCCCTGGGCTGAGAAGGTCACATAGGACGGCCTCATCACCTGCAGGACCTCCTGCATCGCGACGGCACCGAACGGCAGAAGGGTGCGGCGGTTCTTGGAGACGGCCTGCCAGGCGGGATGCTTCGTGTCCTTGCCCTCGATGACCGTGTCCAGGAAGGTCAGCATCTCGTCGAGGCCGAGCTTGTATCCCTGCATCATGTGCAGCGGATAGTCGGTCATCTCCATGTGCAGCTTGGCGATGTTGCGCCAGGTGCCGCCGACCGCATAGAAGGTCCGGCCCTCGCCGTTCTTGAGGAACGTGGCCCGGGCGACATGCTCGTTGGCCAGCGCGCGGGCCTTTTCGAGCGATTGTCCCGAGGTCTCAGACAGGCGCAGGCCGCCGAGCGGCAGCGTGATGCCGCGACCGATCTTCTCGCCCTGAACGTCGATCAGTTCCAGCGAGCCGCCGCCGAGATCTCCGGCAATGCCGTCCGGTTCATGGAAGCCGCTGATGACCCCATAGGCGGAATACAGCGCCTCTTCCTCGCCGGTCAGGACCTGCACCCTGCGGCCGATGATCTTTTCGGCGTCGCGAATGAACTTCGACCCGTTGGAGGCCTCGCGGGCGGCGGCGGTGGCGAGCACATAGATCTCGCTGGCGCGCGCCTGCGCGGAGAGAGCACGGAAGCGCTTCAGCGCATTCAGCGCACGCTCCACGGCCGTCGTCTCCATGCGTCCGGTGGACGCGAGGCCCTTGCCGAGGCCGCAGAGCACCTTCTCGTTGAACAGCATGGCCGGCGCGCGCGACAAGCCTTCGTAGATCACGAGACGGACGGAGTTGGAGCCGATATCGACGACGGAGACCGGTGCGATACCGGGCAACCGCCCCTGGGCTTCAGATCGTACCATACTGCCTATTTCTTGCGCCCTGACATGACGCCAGCAATGAGTTTCGGCGCACTCGATTTCAGAGCTTCGCCGCGGCCCGAAAGGCTCGGATTGGTCATGAAATACTGTTGCGTGTTGAATGGTTCCTCGCCAGGACGCACTTCGATGCGCCGTGACGTGCCGTCGGGCAATATCTCGTAGCTCTGCTGATTGTCAATCAGGTTGCCGAGCATGATCTGCGACAGCAACTGCTCGTGCACAGTCGGGTTGAGAAGCGGCACCAGTGTCTCGACACGACGGTCGAGATTGCGCGGCATCATGTCGGCCGAGCCGATGTAGACCAGCGCGTGCTCGGACGGCAGGCCGTGGCCATTGCCGAAGCAGAAGATGCGGCTGTGCTCCAGGAAGCGGCCGACGATGGACTTGACGCGGATGTTGTCGGAAAGGCCCGGCACCTGCGGGCGCAGGCAGCAGATGCCCCGGATGACCAGATCGACGTCGACGCCGGCGCGGCTGGCGCGATAGAGCGAATCGATGATCTCCGGATCGACCAGCGAATTCATCTTCATCCAGATCGCCGCAGGACGCCCTTCCTTCGCATGCACAATCTCCTCCTCGATATGGCGGAGGATGCGCGGACGCAGGGTATAGGGCGAGACGGCAAGCTTCATGCTGTCTTCCGGCTCGCCATAGCCGGTGATGAAATTGAAGACATTCGCCATGTCGTGGGCGATCTTCGGATTGCAGGTGAAGAAGGACACGTCGGTGTAGATCTTGGCGGTGATCGGATGGTAGTTGCCGGTGCCGAGGTGGCAGTAGGTCCTCAGCTTGCCTTCCTCGCGGCGCACCACCATGGACATCTTGGCATGCGTCTTCAGCTCGATGAAGCCGAAGACCACCTGGACGCCGGCCCGCTCCAGATCGCGCGCCCAGCGGATGTTGGCCTCCTCGTCGAAACGGGCCTTCAGCTCCACCAGGGCGGTTACCGACTTGCCCAGTTCGGCAGCATCGATCAGCGCCCGGACGATCGGGCTGTCGTTCGACGTGCGGTAGAGCGTCTGCTTGATCGCCAGAACTTCCGGATCGCGCGCCGCCTGGAGCAGGAACTGCACCACCACGTCAAAGCTCTCATAGGGATGATGGACCACCATGTCCTTTTCGCGGATCGCCGCGAAGCAGTCGCCGGCGTGTTCCCGGACCCGTTCGGGAAATCGGGCATTGTACGGCTCGAAGCGCAAATCCTCGCGCGGCGCCTTCGTGATTTCCGAGAGGGTGTTGAGGGCCAGCAGGCCCGGCAGAACCGCGACGCGGTTGTCCGGCACGCCAAGCTCCTGCACCACGAACTGCCGCAGCTCCGGAGGCATCTCGCTGTCGGTCTCGATGCGGATGACCTTGCCGCGGCGCCGCCGCTTCAGGGCGGTCTCGAAGAAGCGGACCAGATCTTCCGCCTCTTCCTCGACCTCGATATCACTGTCGCGGATCAGCCGGAACGTGCCGGCACCGGTGACCTGGTAGCCCGGGAACAGGCGCTGGGTGAACATGCCGACCACGTCTTCGAGCGTGATGTAGCGGATCGTGACGCCTTCATCGGGCAGACGGATGAAGCGATCGAGCGTCGGCGGCAGGCGCAGGAGACCGGTCATCGGCTCGCGCCCATGAAGGCTGTGCAGTTGCAGGACGATCGAGAAGCCGAGGTTCGGGATGAAGGGGAACGGGTGGGCCGGATCGATGGCGAGCGGCGTCAGGATCGGGAAGAGATCGTCGTCGAAGGAATTGGCAAGCCATGTGCGGTCTTCGGCAGACAGCGCCGCCGGCCTGACGATGAGGATGTCCTCCTGCGCCAGATACTGCTGCAGAACCGCAAGCGAAGCCTGCTGCTCCATCTGCAGGTTGTCGATTTCCTGAAGGATGCTGTCGAGCTGCTCGGCCGGCGTCTTGCCGTCGGGACTGCGGACGGCGATGCCCTGACGCACCTGGCCCTCGAGACCGGCGACCCGGACCATGAAGAATTCATCGAGGTTGGCGGCAGAGATCGACAGGAAGCGGACCCGCTCCAACAAGGGATGGGCCGTGTTGAGCGTCTCCTCGAGCACCCGCCGGTTGAACTGGAGCCAGGAGAACTCGCGGTTGATGAAGCGGTCCGGGCTCGACATCATCTCGTCGAAGGCCGCCGCTTCCGTGTCCTCGCTGTTGGTACCCGTCGTCAAATCCATCGCTCAACCCCCATTCACTTGCCCGCAAGTATTACAGTTTGGCGACCGAACTATGACAGTCAACCACCCTCGTCCGGATTCCCGACCTCGTTCAGGACCTCCGCAGCAAGATGGCGGGTAATCCTGGTGCCCCGCGCCAGCGCCAGACGGTCGAGACGCTCGACGACGGTCTGGGCCGCGGCGAGCGAGCGCTCCATACGATGGACGATATAGCCGACAAGCTTGTCATCTATGTAAAGCTGCCGATCGGCAAACAGCTTGACGATCACCTGCGCCAGCAGTTCCTCGTCCGGCTCGCCGATTTCCACCACCGTCGCCGCCTTGAGGCGCGAACGGAGGTCGGGCAGCGTCACCGGCCAGGACATCGGCCAGAGGCGGGCGGTGATCAGCAGGCTGTGGCCGTTTTCCCGCACGCTGTTGATGACGTGGAAGAGTTCCGCGTCGTCGAAGCCGCGGCGATCGGCATCCTCGAACAGCACCGGGCCTTCGGCGGCCAGGACAGCGGCACCGGAGCCGGCCTTGGGATGGATGCTCGCCGCGCCGCTGCGCTCGCGCCAGATCGCCGCCAGATGCGACTTGCCCGAGCCGACGGGGCCGGCGAGGATCACGACCGGAGACGGCCAGTGTGGCCACTGGTCGACGATCGACACGGCCGCGCCCAGGCGCGCCGACACGAGCAGATCGTCGCGACCGGTGGCTGCGTCATAGGGGAATGCAAGCGGCAACTGTTCCTGGCGCCGCCGGTCCTGATCGGGGATGTCTTTCATTCGCCGTCCTGAGACTGCTCCAGTGCCGGAGGCGGCATATCCTGCCACGGCAACGGGGCGGCAGCCTGGCCATAGTAGAGATCGCTCTGAAGATAGCGCGACAGGGCAAAGCGGACAAGCACGCCGACGACGGCGGCAGCCGGCACGGCAATCAGCAGACCGACGAAGCCGAACATGGCGCCGAAGGCAAACAGCGCGAACATCAGCCAGACCGGGTGCAGCCCGATGCGCGAGCCCATCAGCTTCGGCTGCAGGATATTGCCCTCGATGAACTGACCGGCAAAGAAGACCGCGGCCGTTGCGATGATCCAGGTATAGTCCGGCCAGAACTGCACGAGTGCGACACCGACCGAGAGGATCAGCCCGATGAAGGAGCCGATATAGGGGATGAAGCTGATCATGCCGGCGACGAAGCCGATGAGCAGGCCGAAGTTCAGCCCGATGAGCGACAGGCCGAGTGCATAGAAGATCCCGAGGATGAGGCAGATCGACCCCTGCCCGCGCACGAAGCCCGCAATCACCGCGTCCATTTCACGGGCGAGCCGGCGGACGGTGACCGTCTGGTCGCGGGGGATCCAGCTGTCGACCTTGGCAACCATCTTGTCCCAGTCGAGCAGGATGTAGAAGGCGACGACCGGCGTCACCACCAGAAGCGAGACGACGTCGAGGAGCGTCTTGCCGGATGCCCAGATCTGCTTGATCAGGCCACCGATGAAGCCGGCTCCCTCCGACATGACATCGGAGAAGTTCTGCTTGACGGTTTCGATCTGCGCGCTCAGCCAGTCCGGAAGGAAGGCGTCCGGGCTTGCGACCAGCGCCTGCAACTGGGTGACGTAGCCGGGAAGCGCCAGGGCGAACTGGTTCAACTGGCCGACGATGATCGGGATGACGATCACCAGCGAGAGCGCGAAGATGAGCACGAAGCAGACGAGGATCACCACCGTCGCCATCATGCGGCTCAGGCCGCGCCGCTCCAACCAGTCGGCGATCGGATCGAGGAAGTAGGCAAGCGCCATGCCGGCCACGAAGGGCAGAAGGATCGACCGGAAGGCCCACAGAAAGATGATGAAGACCACCAGCGCGGCGAACCAGAACAGGAGATGGCGCCGAAGGCTGGCGCCGCTGATGTGATATGGCATCCCTGCATTTCCCGATGATGGCCAAGCCTGCGACACCGATAGGCTGGCAGCGTGGCGAAGGTCAAGTGCGGGCGCCTTGTGCCTGTGCATGACCGCAGCCGCCTGTGTGTGACCGGGCAAAGCCGTGGCCGAGCGCTTGCATAAAGCGGCGTCCCGTGCAATGGCGCGTGACACCAGAGCGAGCGGAGACAGGCGATGAGCGAGACGGGCAAGAATGGCCTCACCTATAGCGATGCCGGCGTCGACATCGATGCGGGCAACCTGATGGTCGAGAAGATCAAGCCCGCCGTCCGCTCAACGCGCCGTCCCGGCGCCGACGGCGAGATCGGCGGCTTCGGCGGCCTGTTCGACCTGCGCGCCGCGGGCTTCACGGATCCGGTGCTGGTGGCCGCCAATGACGGCGTCGGCACCAAGCTCAAGATCGCCATCGACGCCGACCGGCACGATACCGTCGGCATCGACCTCGTGGCCATGTGCGTCAACGACCTCGTGGTCCAGGGCGCCGAGCCGCTGTTCTTCCTCGACTATTTTGCGACCGGGAAGCTCGACCCCGACCAGGGTGCGGCCATCGTCCAGGGCATTGCTGCGGGCTGCCGCCAGGCCGGCTGTGCGCTGATCGGTGGCGAGACCGCCGAGATGCCGGGCATGTATGCCGGCGGCGACTACGATCTCGCCGGGTTTGCCGTTGGAGCCGCCGAACGCGGCCAGCTCCTGCCCGTCGGCGATATTGCCGAGGGCGACCTTATCCTCGGCCTCACCTCCTCTGGCGTGCATTCCAACGGCTATTCGCTGGTGCGCAAGATCGTCGCCGTCTCCCGCCTGCAGTGGGAAGACGCGGCCCCGTTTGCCGAAGGCAAGACGCTGGGCGAGGCACTGCTGACGCCGACCCGCATCTATGTGAAGGCGCTCCTGAAGGCGATCCGGGACACCGGTGCCATCAAGGCGCTGGCCCACATCACCGGCGGTGGTTTCCCGGAAAACATCCCGCGGGTACTGCCTGAGAACCTCGCGGCCGAGATCGATCTCGACTCCATCCCCGTGCCGCCGGTCTTCTCCTGGCTGGCAAAGACCGGGGGTGTGGAAGCCAAGGAAATGCTGCGCACCTTCAACTGCGGCATCGGCATGATCGCGGTCGTCGCCCCGGAGAATGTCCAGGCGGTCACCGATATCCTGACGGCCGAGGGCGAAGTCGTGGTCCCGCTCGGCCGCATGGTCGCCCGTCCCGAGGGCGGCGCCGGCACGATCTACCAGGGTACGCTCGCCCTATGACAGCCACGCCGGCCAAGGGGAATGCCAAGCGCGTCGTCGTCTTCATCTCGGGCGGCGGCTCCAACATGCTGGCGCTGGCGGATGCCTGCGCCGCGCCCGAATTTCCGGCCGAAATCGTCGCTGTCTTTTCCGACAAGGCTGAGGCCGCCGGGCTGGCGAAAGCAAAAGCCCGCGGCATTCCGACCTTCGCCTTCGAACGGAAAAACTATGACGGCAAGGCGGAGCACGAGGCCGCAATCCTTGCCGCGCTCGACGAACTGCAGCCGGACATCCTCTGCCTTGCAGGCTACATGCGGCTGATCTCGGGCGCCTTCATCGGCCGCTACGACGGCCGCATCCTCAACATCCACCCTTCCCTGCTGCCTCTGTTTGCCGGCCTGCATACACACCAGCGCGCCATCGACGCCGGGATGAAGATAGCCGGGTGCACCGTGCACTTCGTGACCGAGGGCATGGATGAAGGACCGATCATCGCGCAGGCGGCCGTTCCCGTGCTCGGCACCGATACCGCCGAGACGCTGGCCGCGCGCCTGCTCGGCGTCGAGCACAAGCTTTATCCGCTGGCGCTGAAGCTCGTGGCCGAAGGCACGCTGCGGATGGAGGATGGCAGGGTTGTCTCGCTGCCCGCCACGGATCAGCGCCTTGCGGACCAGCGGCTCGTTTCCGCCGGCCTCTGACCGGATCGATTGATTGTGCTTCGCCGCCAGATTATGCTTCACCGCATAGGTGGAGCAGAGCGATGACGATCACTGTCAATGTCGGCGATGCCGATCTCACTGAACTGCTGGCGAAGGTGGAAGCGGGAGAGGATGTGGTCCTCACCCGCAACAACACGCCGATTGCAAGGATGTCTGCAGTCGCGCAGATCGATACCAGAGCAGAACTGATCGAAACCATCATCCGCGAACGTAGCGGCCGCAAGCCGGTGACCCAGCAAGAGATCGCGGAGTGGAAGCAGATCGGACGCCGATAGAGGGTTTCGTTGTCGACGCCTCGGTCGCAGTCGTCTGGTTCCTACCGGATGAAGTCAGCGATACCGCAGACGAAGCGTTGAGACAGCTGAAGAACGACACCGCAGTCGTACCGGATCTTTTCTGGCACGAGATGTGAAACGTGCTGACGATCTCCTATCGTCGCCACAGGCTCTCCCTTGAAGAAGTTTGGCGCTCGATGCATCGGCTGGAGCAGCTTCGTGTGACCACGTCGGCGACCGCTAACAACGCGCTGATCCTCACACTCGCCGAGCGCCATGGCCTGACGGCCTATGATGCCGCCTATCTGGCGCTGGCGGTGGAGCAGAACTTGCCGCTGGCGACGCTTGACCGGAAGCTTTCGGAGGCAGCCAGGCGCGAGCACGTGCCGCTGTTCGGGCAGGCGCCCTGATTTATGCCGACAGCGTTGCGCGGTTCAGAGCGGCCCATTGCAACAGCATGATCGTCTTGCCGTCGCAGATCTCGCCGGTGCCAATCATGGCAAGCGCCTCGTCAAGCGGGATTTCCAGGACCTCGATGTCCTCGTGCTCCTCGTCGAGCCCGCCGCCGTCGTTGACCCTGTGGGTGATGTCGACGGGCGCATAGAAGAAATGCACCCGCTCGGTGACGGCGCCGGGGGACATGAAGCATTCGAAGAGAAAGCGGACGTGGCGGACCTCATAGCCCGTTTCCTCGACCGCCTCCCGGCGGATCGCCTCCTCCGGGTGGTCGCCGTCCAGGAGGCCGGCCGGCGTCTCGATCAGCCAGCCGGAATGGCCGTTGACATAGGCCGGCATGCGGAACTGCCTGACGAGGATGACCACCTGCCGCTGCGGGTCGAACAGAAGGATGGTGGCGCCATTGCCGCGATCATAGACCTCACGCTCCAGCCGGTTCGTCTGGCCGCCGGAGCCGGTGTAGTCGAAGGTGACCTTGCGCAGGTGGTACCAGTTGTCCGAAAGCGTCCTGTCCTCGACGATCTCGACCGTGGCATTTTCGAGTTTCGTCATTCGCTATCCTTGCGCAGCCAGACGTGGTTGTCGTGGAAGGCGGCGCCGCCGTAGGGAGCCACGGCATCGCCGCCGGTCAGGACATTGATGCCCTCGCCATCAAGATGCGCCTTGTTCGGCCACAGGCCCTCGGCGATCAGCACGCCGGGCCGGGCGCCGGACACGATACGCGCATGCAGGCGGATCTCGCCGCGGCTATTGCCGAGCCGGACGACGTCGCCATCGACGATGCCCAGAGCGGCGGCATCGGAGGGCTCGACCATGACTTCGGGGCGGCCTTCCTTTTGCACGGAGCTTGGCGTCTCGGCGAAGGTGGAGTTCAGGAAGCTGCGCGCCGGAGACGTGGCGAGGCGGAACGGATGCTCGGCATCGGCAACCTCGATCACCTCGACGTAATCGGGAAACTGCGGCAGCTCGGCCACCGGGCCCATGGCGCCGATGCTCTTGGGTGGACGATTGGGCGACGGGCCGTTGGCCCAGTCGGGGCTGAAGCGGAAGCGGCCGTCCGGGTAGCCGAAGCCCTTCAGATAATGGGCCGTCTCGAAATCCGGCTGCGCATCGATCCAGCGCTCAAGCGCCAGCGTCTCATAACCCGGCCAGCCGCTGGCGGCGAGCATGCCGTCGATGTGCTCGCGCTCGGACAGACCGAAGCCGGGGTAGTCGGAGACGCCGAGGCGTCTCGCCAGTTCCTCGATGACGAAGAGGTTGGTGCGCACCGTTTCCGGTGGTTCAACGAGCTTCGGGCCGAGCAGGATATGGTTCTGGCCGCCGGCGCGGTAGAGGTCGTCATGCTCGACGAACATCGTCGCCGGCAGGACGATATCGGCGATTTCCGCCGTTTCGGTCATGAACTGCTCGTGCACGGCGACGAACAGGTCGTCGCGCTGGAAGCCCTGCTTCACCAGGCGCTGCTCGGGCGCGACGTTCATCGGGTTGGTGTTCTGGATCAGCAGCGCCGTCACCGGCCCGCGATGGCGCAGCGCCTCGGCGTTGCCGGTCAGCACGCGGCCGATCTGCGACTGGTCGAGCATGCGGATGTCCGGGTCGGCATAGGCCGTGCCCATCAGCTCGGCCTTGTTCAGGCGGAAGATGTCGCCGTTGTTGTGGAAGGCGCCGCCGCCCTCGTGCTGCCAGGAGCCCAGCACCGTGGAGATGGAGAGCGCGGCATGCATCGAGACGGTGCCGTTGCGCTGACGGGCAAAGCCGTAGCCGAGGCGGAAGAAGGTTTTCGGCGTCGTTCCGACGAGGCGGGCAAAGGCCTCGATCTCTTCGACGGAGAGCCCGGTGATGGCCGACGCCCATTCCGGCGTCTTCGTGCGCAGATGCGCCTCGAGGCCGGCCGGATCATCGGCGAAGCGGTCCATATAGTCGCGGTCGGCATAGCCGTCGCGGAAGGCGATGTGCATGACGGCGCAGGCGAGTGCCGCATCGGTGCCGGGCTTCAGGATGAGGCCCATGTCGGCCTGCTTCATCGTCGGATTGTCGTAGATGTCGACGACGACGATCTTCGCGCCGCGTTCTTTGCGGGCCTTCACCGCATGGGTCATCACGTTGATCTGGGTGGAGACCGCATTGGTGCCCCAGATGACGACGCAGTCGGACTTGGCCATCTCGCGCGGATCGGGGCCGCGCAGGGCGCCGGTTCCCATGACGTAGCCGGTCCAGGCCATGTTGGTGCAGATGGAGCCGAAGAAGCCGGAGTATTTCTTCGCATGCCGCAACCGCTCAATGGAGTCGCGCTGCACCTGGCCCATGGTGCCGGCGTAGAAATAGGGCCAGACCGCTTCGGAGCCGTGCCGGGCTTCCGCCTTCACGAAGGCCTCGGCGATCTCGTCGAGCGCGTCGTTCCAGGAAATTTCCAGCCAGGCGCCCTCGCCCTTGGCGCCGATACGGCGTCGGGGCGTGAGCAGCCGTCGCGGATGGTAGAGGCGTTCCGTGTAGCGGGCGACCTTGGCGCAGATCACGCCTGCGGTATAAGTGTTCTCGCTGGAGCCGCGAACACGGCCGATGCGGCCCTCTGCCGTCAGGTCGACATCGAGCGCGCAGGCGGACGGGCAATCGTGCGGGCAGACCGTATGGCCGACACGGGAGACATTCGAGGCAGCTTTCGCCGTGATCGGGGTCGCAAGGTTCATGGGTTTTCTATATGCGAAGGTGAAGGCTGCAAAAAGCGTGATCTGCAGTGCATCAATTTAATTCATCCGGGGCAGAAGCAGGCATGAACTATCGGCACATCTACCATGCGGGCAATTTCGCCGACGTGCTCAAGCATGCGGTGCTTTCGCGTCTCGTCGTCTACATGCAGAAGAAGGACAAGGCTTTCCGGATGCTCGACACGCATGCCGGGATCGGCCTCTACGACCTGTCCTCCGAGGAGGCGCAGAAGACCGGCGAATGGCGTGACGGCATCGGGCGGCTGATGGCCGCCGAGCTGCCGCCCAAGGCAGCCGAGCTGCTGGCGCCCTACCTTTCCGCCATCCGCGAACTCAACCCGGGCCCCGACCTGAAGCTGTACCCCGGCTCGCCGAAGCTGGCGCGGATGCTGTTTCGCCCGCAGGACCGCCTGTCGGCCATGGAGCTGCATCCGGACGACTACAACCGGCTTTCCCGGCTGTTCGAGGGCGACTACCAGGTGCGGGTGACGGAGCTCGACGGCTGGCTGGCGCTCGGCGCCCATCTGCCGCCGAAGGAAAAGCGCGGCATCGTGCTCGTCGATCCGCCGTTCGAGGCGGAAGGCGAATACGAGCACCTGGTCAGCGGCCTGGCCAATGCCTACCGCCGCTTCCCCGGCGGCACCTACTGCCTGTGGTACCCCTTGAAGAAGACTGCGCCGATCAAGGCCTTCCACCAAGCACTGCAGGCGCTCGACATCCCGAAGATGCTCTGCACCGAACTGACGGTCTGCAGCGACCGCGAGACGGAAGGCCTGAACGGATCGGGGCTCGTCATCGTCAATCCGCCCTTCACGCTGAAGGAGGAACTGCACGTGATGCTGCCTGTCCTCAAGGAGGCCATGGCCCGGGATCGATTTGCCTCGCAGCGCGCCTTCTGGCTGCGCGGCGAGGAAGTCGATCAGGATTCTTCCGAGGACTGAGTGGCCCGGAACTGGGTCCGCTCGAACACGAAGATCACTCCGAGCGCGATGGCGAACGGGATCAGCAGGTAGAAAAGCCGGAAGACCAGCAGCGCGGCGATCACGTCGGCCGGGTCCATGTCCGGCAGTCCCATGACGAAGACCAGTTCCAGAACGCCGAGACCACCCGGCGCGTGGGAGATCAGGGCGGCGGAGAAGGACACGAGGAAGATCCCGAGGACGACGACGAAGCCGGGATTGCCCACCTCGGGCAGCGCGAAATAGATGATGCCGGCGGCGCCGATCAGCTCGAGCGGGCCGATGATCAGCTGCGACAGGACGAAACGGGGCGACGGATAGGTGAGCTGCGTCCCGCCGATCGTGACCGGCGGCAGGCGCAGAAAGCTTGCGGCGACGTAGAGGGCAACAAGCGCCAGGATCAGGTATCCCGTGGCGGATGAGGCGCTGATGGCGAAGCCGTCGCCGAACCGCTCGATGATGTGAGGCTTCAGGACCAGCACCAGCCCGGCCAGCACCAGCGTCCCAAGGATGAAGGTGAAGGAGCAGAGGGCGATCAGTCCACCGATTTCGCGGGCGCTCAATCCCTTGGAGGAATAGGCCCTGTAGCGCACCACCCCGCCGGAGATAACCGAGGCGCCGACATTGTGGGACAGTGCATAGGTGGTGAAGGACGAGACCGTGATGAACCACAGGTTCACGTTCTTGCCGAGCTGCATGAGCGCAATGCGGTCGTAGCCGGCGAGCGCGGCATAGGCGACCAGTGTCGACGCGCCCGCAAGCAGCCAGTGCATGGCGGAAATCGCCATCAGGCTGTCCCAGACGTCATCCAGCGAAAGTCCACGCAGTTCCTTGTAGAGAAGCCAGCCGCAAACAGCTATCGTCGCCGCGCCCACCACGGGCCAGAGATATTTCTTCAGGGTCATTCCGTCTTGCCGATCTTCGCTCCTCCAAAGCATATCAGCGACTGCAGGGCGTTCGCCGACTCGCCTACATTGGAGGCTATAGATTGAGGTATCAACCTTTCAGGGTCGTTTTTGCTGCCTTGTGCCTTGCCGCATCGACCGGTGCCGCATTCGGGCAGTCGTCCGGCTTCGATTTCTATGTCCTTTCCCTCTCCTGGTCGCCCACCTACTGCGCATCTCCGCAGGGAGAACGTAGTTCACAACAATGCGATGGCGAGGGCGATTATGCTTTCGTCGTGCATGGGCTCTGGCCGCAGCGCGAGCAGAGCTATCCGGAATTCTGCCCGAGCCGCGAGCCGCAGCGGGTGCCCCAGGCACTCGGAGAGGCAATGGTCGACATCATGCCGTCGATGGGGCTGATCGGCCACCAGTGGCGCAAGCACGGAAGCTGCAGCGGGCTCAGCCAGTCCGACTATCTCTCTCAGACCCGGGCGGCCTTCGAGCGCGTCGTCATCCCGGCCGCGCTCGCCGAGGGTGAAAACCGGCTGACGCTCTCGGCGGCGGACATCGAGACGGCCTTCGTCACGGCCAATCCCGGCATGAGCGCAGGCGGCATTGCCGCCAGCTGCGAGGGACGGCTGCTGGAGGAGGTACGGATCTGCCTGACCAAGGACCTGCAGTTCCGCGACTGCGCGGAAGTGGACCGCCGCGGCTGCCGGCTCGACCGCGTCGAGCTGCCGCCGGTCAACTGAACAAGATCACCATCCAAGGAAACATCCATGAAGCTTCTCTATTCCCCCGCCTCCCCCTATGCCGCCAAGGTGCGCATGGCAGCCCGCCAGGCCGGCATCGACCTCCAGACCGTGGTCACCGCCACGGGCGACAATCCGCCGGAACTCCTGACCAACAACCCGCTCGGCAAGATCCCGACGCTGCTGCGCGACGGCGAGCCGCCGATCTACGACAGCGTCGCCATCATGCACTACCTCGACCGGCTGTCGGGCGGGATGCTCTATCCGAAGAAGGAGCCGAAGCGCACCGACGTCGAGGTGCTGGAGGCGCTCTGCGACGGCATGATGGACAGCCTGCTGGCGATCATGAACGAGAAACGCAGCCGTCCCGAGGACAAGGTGCACCAGCCCTGGCTCGACAAACAGTGGGACAAGGTCAGCCGGGCGCTCGACCACCTGAACGGCCATCTGCCGAAGACCGGCAAGAAGCTTCACGGCGGCCATTTCGCGCTGGCGGCGGTGCTGAGCTATCTGGATCTCCGCTTCGACGACAAGAACTGGCGCGATGGCCGGCCGGACCTGGCGCAATGGCCGGAGGCCTTCCTGAAGCGATTTCCGGACTATGCCGAACTGAAGGCAAGCGCCTGAAACGAAAAATGCCGGTGACCAAGGTCACCGGCATTTCCTTGACGGGTTCGATCAGGGATCAGAACTTGACGCCGACGCCGACCTTGACGCTGTGGTCGTCGTAACCGCTCGAGACCGGGCCGGAGTTGAGGTTGTAGGTGTCGCTGCCGAAGTCGGTGTAGCGATATTCAACACGCGCCGTGATGTTGTCGGTAACCAGGGCTTCCGCACCGGCGCCGACCGTGTAGCCGACCGCCGTCTTGCTGTCGGACGAGGTGGCGTCGGACAGTTCGTTGTCCTGCAGGGCCACACCGGCCGTACCGTAGATCAGGAAGGGGTTGAGGTCGTAACCGACGCGAGCGCGGGCCGAACCGTTCAGGCCGGCTTCACCGGTGACGCCGGGAGCGACAACACCTTCTTCGCCGTTCTTGCCGATGTCGGCTTCGACACCGTAGACGATCTTGCCGCTCTGCATGTTGTAACCGCCGTAGGCACCGCCACCGAAGGCGCCGTCACGGTCGGAACCGTCGAACCGGCCCTTGTCGTAGGCACCATAGGCACCGAGGTAGAAGCCGCTCCAGTCCGAAACCGGCGCCGGCTGCTCGTAGGCAACAGGTGCCTGTGGGATCTGGTCAACCGCATCGGCAGCGTTGGCAGCCGAGAAGGCGGTGAGCGTGGCGGCCGAAGCCAGCAGGGTTGCGATAAAGGTCCGCATTTAAAATCTCCTTTTGCTTTGCAGGGACTGTGTCGCAACGGGAATGTTGCGTCGGCTCCCTGTCCGCTGATGGCGAAGATGGTGTGCAATTGAGGACAGGAGAGAGCCGAAATGTGAATTGATTGTGGCCCGCGAATGGCGAAAGGGTGATGTTGCATCGCCGCAACATAATGTTTTTTAACCATAATTTCAGTTCGAGCCAATCGGGCGGCAAATTTCGTCAAAGCCGCCCTTCGCAGCCGGACCGATTAGCGAAACCTTAACCAAGCGTCTCGGGGATCGGCGGCAGGATCGCTGCGCGGGAGACAAGCGGCGAGAATGGCGGTGGGTCGCTTCTTTCATTGAAGCTTCCGACGCACTACCTCTAGGGCATTCACCAGGATGCGATTCGAGGCCCGCACCGTGAGCGCTGCAGCGCGGACTTCGCGCACCGCCGCTGACGGAAACGGGCAAAGAGGACGGAATGAATTCAGCGAAGCTGCCGGATGGCGGCGTTCTCTACGACGAAACGGAAGACGACGAGGACGAAGGCCTGCCGGTCGTCCCGGAGATCGAGCGCGCGCTCGGGATCGACTGGAGAGAAGGGTGGAAGAACGAAAGCGGGCTGAAGGGTGCGGACCTGATCGCCGAATTCGTCAAGCACCTGCCGAACGCGCCGGGCGTCTACCGCATGTTCAACGAGGCCGGCGACGTCATGTATGTCGGCAAGGCGCGCAGCCTGAAGAAGCGCGTCGGCAACTATGCCCAGGGCCGGGTGCATTCCAACCGGCTCTCGCGCATGGTGCGCGACACGACCCACATGGAATTCGTCACGACGCGGACGGAGACCGAGGCGCTGCTGCTGGAGGCCAACCTCATCAAGCGCCTGCGGCCGCGCTTCAACGTGCTGCTGCGCGACGACAAGTCGTTTCCCTACATCCTGATCACCGGCGACCACCGGGCACCCGCCATCTTCAAGCACCGCGGCGCCCGCGCCCGCAAGGGCGACTACTTCGGCCCCTTCGCCTCGGCAAGTGCCGTCGGGCGGACCATCAATTCGCTGCAGCGGGCCTTCCTGCTTCGGACCTGCACCGACAGCGTCTTCGAGACCCGCACCCGCCCCTGCCTGCTCTACCAGATCAAGCGCTGCTCCGGCCCCTGCACCCATGAGATCAGCGACGAGGGCTATGCCGAACTCGTCGGCGAGGCGAAGGATTTCCTCTCCGGCAAGAGCCAGAACGTCAAGTCTGCGATTGCCCGGCAGATGGCGGAGGCGTCCGAGGACCTCGATTTCGAGCGCGCCGCGATCTACCGCGACCGCCTGGCTTCGCTCAGCCACGTGCAGAGCCATCAGGGCATCAATCCGGCCGGCGTCGACGAGGCGGACGTGTTCGCCATCCATCACGACGGCGGGCTGACCTGCATCCAGGTCTTCTTCTTCCGGACCGGCCAGAACTGGGGCAACCGCGCCTATTTCCCGAAGGCGGACCCGCAGATGACCGGCGCCGAGGTGCTGAACGCCTTCCTGGCGCAGTTCTACGACGACAAGCCGGTGCCGAAGCAGATCCTGCTGTCCGAGGCCGTCGAGGAGCAGGGCCTGCTGGCCCTGGCGCTTTCGGAGAAGGCGACCCACAAGGTGACGATCCTCGTTCCCCAGCGGGGCGAGAAACGGGATCTCGTGGATCACGTGCTGGGCAATGCCCGCGAGGCGCATGGGCGAAAGCTGGCGGAGACGGCGTCGCAGGGACGGCTGCTGCAGGGCTTTGCCGAGACCTTCGGCCTCTCTTACGTGCCGCGCCGGATCGAGATCTACGACAACTCGCACATCATGGGCACCAATGCCGTCGGCGGCATGGTGGTGGCGGGGCCGGAAGGCCTCGTGAAGAGCCAGTACCGCAAGTTCAACATCAAATCGACGGAGATCACCCCCGGCGACGACTTCGGGATGATGCGCGAGGTGATGACCCGCCGCTTCAGCCGCCTCCTCAAGGAAGAAGGCAGGCCGGACCGATCGCAGGCGCCGGCAGAGGATGCCGCCGACGCCCCCTTCCCCGCCTGGCCCGACGTGATCCTGATCGACGGCGGCCAGGGGCAGATGACGGCCGTGCGGACGATCCTCGACGAACTGGGGATCCGCGACGTCGTTACCGCGATCGGCGTCGCCAAGGGTGTCGACCGCGACGCCGGGCGCGAGCGGTTCTTCGCCGATGGACGCAGCGACTTCTCGCTGCCGCCCCGCGATCCGGTGCTCTATTTCGTGCAGCGGCTGCGCGACGAGGCCCACCGCTTCGCGATCGGCTCGCACCGGGCGCGCCGCAAGAAGGAGATGGTCCGCAATCCGCTCGACGAGATTTCCGGCATCGGCCCCGGGCGCAAGCGCAAGCTTCTGCAGCACTTCGGGACAGCCAAGGCCGTCTCCCGCGCCGGGCTGAACGATCTGATGGCGGTGGAGGGTATCTCGGAGGCCGTGGCCAAGCAAATCTACCATCACTTCCACGAAAACCAGTCCGGCTGAGGCGGCAGGATCCGGTAATTGTCTGCCGTGGTGTTGACGCCTCGGGTCTGAAGGCTCAACTAAGCAGAATTGAATAACAGGTCCCGATATGGCTTCGCGCGCATACAATATTCCCAATCTGCTGACCTACGCGCGCATCGTCGCCGTACCGATCATCGTCTTGTGCTTCTTCGTCGAGGGAAAGCTCGAGAGCTCCGACTTTGCGCGCTGGACGGGACTGGCGATCTTCGTCGTCGCCTCGATCACGGACTATCTTGACGGTTATCTCGCCCGCATCTGGAACCAGACGTCGAACATCGGGCGGATGCTCGACCCGATCGCCGACAAGCTGCTGATCGCCTCCGTGCTGTTGCTGATGGCGGCGGACGGCACGATCGCGGGCTGGTCGATCTGGGCGGCGATCGTGATCCTGTGCCGCGAAATCCTCGTCTCCGGCCTGCGCGAATACCTGGCCGCGCTGAAGGTGGCGGTGCCGGTGACCCGCATTGCCAAATGGAAGACGACGATCCAGATGGTGGCGATCGCCTTCCTGCTGGCCGGTCCCGCCGGCGACAAGGTGCTGCCCTACACGACCGAAATGGGCATCACGCTCCTCTGGATCGCAGCCCTGCTGACGATCTACTCCGGCTATGACTACTTCCGGGCCGGCCTCAAGCACATGGTGGAGGCGGAATGACCGTGAAGCTCGTCTATTTCGCCTGGGTGCGCGAACGCATCGGCAAGCCGGAAGAGGAGATGGAACTTCCGGACGACGTCAAGACGGTGCGCGAACTGCTCGTCTACCTGAAGACGCTGGGGGACGAATATGAGGCGGCGCTGCAGTATCCGGAGGTGATCCGGGTCGCCGTCAACCAGGAGCATGTGGAGCACCATGAGGCCATCAAGGGCGCGCGCGAGATCGGCATCTTTCCGCCGATGACGGGCGGATGAACCCGGGCCCGACCATTCGCGTGCAGGCGCAGGATTTCGACCTGCAGGCGGAGATCGACGCCCTTGCCAAAGGCCGCCTGGACATCGGCGCCGTGGTGACGTTCACCGGGCTCTGCCGCGACGAACAGGGTAGCCTCACCGCGCTCGAACTGGAACATTATCCGGGGATGGCCGAGGCGGAGATGCGGCGCATCGCCGATCTGGCCATTAAACGATTTTCAC
Organism: Pseudorhizobium marinum; assembly: GCF_000705355.1. Lineage (NCBI taxonomy): Bacteria > Pseudomonadati > Pseudomonadota > Alphaproteobacteria > Hyphomicrobiales > Rhizobiaceae > Pseudorhizobium > Pseudorhizobium marinum. Next base: position 107,907 of record NZ_JMQK01000006.1, on the reverse strand, counting down.
TGATCGGGCTTGCGGCGATCCACCGCTTCGGCAAGATCCTTCCCGGAGAGAACATCGTCCTGGTGATTGCTGCCGCACCCCACCGTCAGGCCGCCTTCGACGGCGCCAGCTTCATGATGGACTACCTGAAGACCTCCGCCCCCTTCTGGAAGAAGGAGCACCTTGCCGACGGCTCGTCCGGAGACTGGGTGGCGGCGAAGGATGCCGACGACCGGGCGCGGGAGAAGTGGCGGACGTAAGGCGCCTGCCGTGCTGCAGACATGAAAAAAGCCGGAGCGCGAGCCCCGGCTTTTTCATTCAACATCTATGGACGTATCAGCCGACGATTTCGGTGTCGGAGAACCAGTACTTGATTTCTTCGGCAGCGGTTTCGGGAGCGTCCGAACCGTGGACCGAGTTCTCGCCGATGGAGAGAGCGTGGGTCTTGCGGATGGTGCCCTCGTCGGCATTGGCCGGGTTGGTGGCGCCCATGATCTCGCGGTTCTTCAGGATGGCGTTCTCGCCTTCCAGAACCTGGACGACGGTCGGGCCGGAGGTCATGCCTTCGACGAGTTCGCCGAAGAAAGGACGGTCCTTGTGGACGGCGTAGAAGCCTTCGGCTTCGCGCTGGCTCATCCAGACGCGCTTGGAAGCGACGACGCGCAGGCCTGCGTCTTCCAGCATCTTGGTGATGGCGCCCGTGAGGTTGCGCTTGGTGGCATCCGGCTTGATCATCGAAAACGTGCGTTCAATCGCCATCGTTCAGTTCCTTGTTTTCAGAGAAAGTGGGCGGTGTTTACCCGCCCACTGCACTGGAAACAAGGGGGTTTCGGCAATTTCACGCCGCTGTCACACGGCGACCGAGGCCATCATAGAGGTCGAGGCAACGCTCAAACCACTGCATCACGGCGTCGTCCTGCGCAAGCGGCGGCGGCCCGGCGGTCACCCGCATCCACTGCAGCGCGCCGAACAGGATGTAATCGGCAAACAACGGGCCGTCACCACCGAGGAACGGCTGGAAATGCAGCGTGCGGCGGACGGGTTCGAGCCTGGCGGCGAAGGCTGCCCGTTCGGCCTCGCCTTCCGCGGCGACCTCCTCGATCGGCTTTCCCATGCGCTCGAGCCGGCTGCTTCGGAAATAGACCTGATCCTTCTCGTCGAGCAGGTCGTGGATGTGCATGATCGCCATCTTCGTCACCGGCATATGCAGGATCATCTGCGAAAAGCTCTCGACAAACCGCGACAGCGCCTTGCCGCCCTCGCCGCCGAACAGCGTCGGGCGATCGGGATAGGCTTCATCCAGATAGAGCGCGATGTCGAAGCTGTCGCGGACCAGGCGGTCGCCGTCGCGGAGGATCGGCACGGTCTTCGAAAACCCGTCCTCGATGCCCGGAATGGCCGTGAAGGGGTAAGGGCGCTCGACGAAATCCAGCCCCTTGTGGGCAAGCGCCAGCGAGACCTTCCAGCAGTGCGGCGAAAACGGCCGGCTCTCATCCTTGCCGCAGAGGGAATAGAGGACACGCGTCATTGGCAGCTCCCGAAGCTTGTTGATCCGCCATTGTGGCGGCCTGAATGTCCAAGATCCAATCAGCAAATTTCATGGATCGGATCACACCCAAGCGGAGTCTTGGCAGCTAAGATCGGCCATGCCAACAGGAGACTCGCCGATGCGCCGCCATTTCCAGATGTTTGCCGACTACAACCGCTGGGCCAATGCGCTCGTCTACAAGGCCTGCGCCGATTTGACCAACGAAGAATACCGCGCCGACCAGGGTGCCTTCTTCGGCTCGGCGCACCGGACGCTGAACCACCTGTTGTGCGCGGACCGGATCTGGATGAAGCGGGTGACGGGCAGCGGCGAGGCGCCGACGGCGCTGGACACGATCCTTCACGAGGATTTCGCCGCACTGCGGGAGGCCCGGATTGCAGAGGACCAGAGGATCATCAACTGGATCGACACGCTGGATGAGGGCAAGCTTGCCGCTTCCTTCACCTACAGCCCGATCAGCAGTTCGACGGTGATCACCCAGCCGCTCGGGCCGGTGCTTGCCCATGTTTTCAACCACCAGACCCACCACCGCGGGCAGGTCCACATGATCCTGACGTCGCTCGCCAGGCCCTCCGTCGTGCTCGATCTCGTCTATTTCCTGCGCGGCGACGGCAAAAGGTGGCTGTAGGGAGCATCCGCCTTTCCGATTGCCGACGCGCGTCTTGCCTTCACCGGCAAGTTCGGCCACAACCCCGGCCATGATAACCATTACCGATCTTTCCGCGCGTATCGCCGGCCGCCTTCTGCTCGACCACGCCAGTGTCAGCCTGCCCACCGGCATCAAGGCAGGCCTTGTCGGCCGCAATGGTGCGGGCAAGTCGACGCTGTTTCGCGTCATCACCGGAGACCTTTCCTCCGAAAGCGGATCGGTGACGCTGCCGAAGGCCGCCCGCATCGGCCAGGTGGCGCAGGAAGCGCCGGGCACCGAAGATCCGCTGATCGACATCGTGCTGGCCGCCGACAAGGAACGCACCGCGCTGATGGCGGAGGCGGAAACCGCCACCGACCCGCACCGCATCGCCGACATCCAAATGCGCCTCGTCGATATCGACGCGCATTCGGCCGAAGCGCGGGCCGCCAGCATTCTGGCCGGTCTCGGCTTCAACTCCGAAGCGCAGCTTCGTCCGGCGTCGGCCTTTTCCGGCGGCTGGCGCATGCGCGTGGCGCTGGCTGCGGTGCTGTTTGCCGAACCTGACCTGCTGCTGCTCGACGAGCCGACCAACTACCTCGACCTGGAAGGTACGCTGTGGCTGGAAGACTACATCCGCCGCTATCCGCATACCGTCATCATCATCAGCCATGACCGCGACCTCCTGAACAACGCCGTCAACTCGATCGTCCATCTGGACCAGAAGAAGCTGACCTTCTATCGCGGCGGCTACGACCAGTTCGAGCGCCAGAAGGCCGAGAACGACGAACTGCAGATGAAGTCCAAGGCGAAGAGCGATGCGGCGCGCAAGCATCTGCAGACCTTCATCGACCGGTTCAAGGCGAAGGCTTCCAAGGCCAAGCAGGCCCAGAGCCGCGTCAAGGCGCTGGAGCGCATGGGCACGGTCGCCTCGGTCATCGAGGACCACGTCCAGCCGATCACCTTCCCGGAGCCGGAAAAGCAGCCCGCCTCGCCGATCATCGCCATCAACGGCGGCGCCGTCGGCTACGAGCCGGGCAAGCCGATCCTCAAGAACCTCAACCTGCGCATCGACAACGACGACCGCATTGCGCTGCTGGGCTCGAACGGCAACGGCAAGTCCACCTTCGCCAAGTTCATCTCCGGACGGCTGCCGCCCGAAAGCGGCGACCTGCGGCTGGCGCCCAGCCTGAAGATCGGCTTCTTCGCCCAGCACCAGCTGGACGACCTTGTGCCGGAGGATACGCCGGTCGAGCACGTGCGCCGGCTGATGCCCGGGGCACCGGAGGCCAAGGTGCGCGGTCGCGTCGCGCAGATGGGTCTGGCGACGGAGAAGATGAACACCGCCGCCAAGGATCTCTCCGGTGGCGAAAAGGCGCGCCTGCTGATGGGGCTTGCGGCCTTCCACGCGCCGAACCTTCTCATCCTCGACGAGCCGACGAACCATCTCGACATCGACAGCCGCCGGGCGCTGATCGAAGCGCTCAACGACTACAACGGCGCCGTCATCCTGATCAGCCACGACCGGCACCTGATCGAGGCGACCGTCGACCGGCTCTGGCTGGTCAACAACGGAACGGTGGAGACCTTCGAGGGCGACCTCGAGGAGTATCGCAGCCTGATTGTCAGTTCCGGTAAAAAAAAAGAAGAAAAGCCGCAGCTGAGTGACGACGCGGCATCCAAGGCCGAGCAGCGGAAGGCGAGCGCGGACCGGCGTGCCTCGCTGGCGCCGCTGCGCAAAAAGATCAACGAAATCGAGTCTGTAACCGCAAAGCTTGAGAAGCAGATTCAATCGCTTGATGCAGAACTTGCGGACCCGGTACTCTACGAGAAGCACCCGGCCAAGGCGGCCGACAAGGTCAAGCAGCGCGGCGAAGCCGCCGCCAAGCTCGCCGCCGCCGAAGAGCAGTGGCTGGCGCTGTCGGCCGAGTACGAAGAGGCGATGGCGGGGTAAGCTTGTTGCCGCCCTGAATATACACTATCTTCCTGCGTATATTCACGAGGTGCGAGATGCCGCTTTACGTCCGCGACGAGCGTGTGAACCAGCTGGCCGAGCAGGCCCAGAAGATCCTCAACGCGCCGACCAAGACCGATGCCATCCGGCAGGCGCTGGAGCGGGTGGTGGGTGATAGCGAACCCGCGAAGCCAATGCTTGCCGACCGGTTGAAAGCAATCCGCGACCGATATCAGGCGCTGGGTTCGCCGAACCCAGACTTCGACGAGAAGCAATTTCTCGATGAGATGTGGGGAAATGACTGATGTTCCTCGATACCTCGGCGATTGTGGAGTATTTCATCACTGGGCCGGAGTTCGAACGGATCGCCGCCGCACTTTCCAGCTCTAACACCCGATTCTGCCTGTTGCCGAGCGTGGTTTTCGAAGCTGCGACTGTTCTTGCCAGCAAACGCGAGATCGAAATCGCGGAATCCACCAGGCTTCTCGACGAATTTCTTCGCGAACTGGATGCCGAAGTCTTACCAGCCACCTGGGAGACAGCAATCGGTGCTCTCGACGCCTTCGCCCGCTACGGCAAGGGGCGCCATCCCGCGAAGCTCAACTTCGGCGACTGCTTCAGCTATGCCGGTGCGAAGGCGGCCGGCGTGCCGCTTCTCTATGTAGGCAACGACTTCGCGCAGACGGATCTGGCCTGACGTTCAGGCCTTCTTCACCCAGCGTCCCTCCGGCGACTGCTGCCAGTAGGTCAGCGCATGGCCTTCGCCCTTTAGCCTCTTCCACTGCATCCGGGCATCGTCGAGCTGAATGGCGTCATGGCCGTCGAACATGAAGACGACGCGCTCGTAGGGGTCGAGCGGCGGCGGCTCGGCGCCGTCGACGAGGAAGCGCACGGTGGCCTGGTTGGCGTTGTCCGGGGTCGCGGTGAGCAGCACCGGCTGCGCCTGTGCATGCTCCGTTCCGTCCGTCCCGTGCGGCAGGAAACTGTCCTCGCGGTAGGTCCAGAGATGAGCGTCGAGACTGTCCCGACGCCCCTCCTCGCGCGTTTGCACCACCACCCGCCAGCCGCGTTCGACGCTCTTCTCGAGGAGCGCCGGCAGCGCCTCCTCGAGCTTTGATTCCGTCAGGTGGTAGAACAGCACTTCGGTCATCTGGTTAAGCTTCGTAGTGATCGCGCACGAGCCTGTCGAGCAGGCGCACGCCGTAGCCGGAGGCCCAGGACTGGCTGATCTCCGTCGACGGCGAGTTCATCGCGGTGCCGGCGACATCGAGATGGGCCCAGGGAGTTTCGCCGACGAAGCGCTTCAGGAACTGCGCCGCCGTGATGGCTCCGGCGTGACGACCACCGGTGTTCTTCATGTCGGCAAACTTGGAATCGATCATCTTGTCGTATTCCTTGGCGAGCGGCAGGCGCCAGAGCTTTTCGCCGGTCGCCTCGCCCGCGGCAGAAAGCCGGCCGGCCAGTTCGTCGTCGTTGCAGAAGAGGCCGGCGTGCTGGTTGCCGAGCGCCACGAGGACGGCGCCGGTGAGCGTCGCGAGGTTGATCATGAAGCGCGGCTTGAAGCGGTCGTTGCAGTACCAGAGGGCGTCCCCCAGCACCAGGCGGCCTTCCGCGTCGGTGTTGATGATCTCGATCGTCTGGCCGGACATCGAGGTGACGATGTCGCCAGGGCGCTGGGCATTGCCGTCCGGCATGTTTTCGACCAGTCCGATGATACCGATGGCGTTGACCCTGGCTTTGCGGCCGGCCAGCACATGCATCAGGCCGGTCACGGCGGCAGCACCGCCCATGTCACCCTTCATGTCTTCCATGCCGCCGCCCGGCTTCAGAGAGATGCCGCCCGAATCGAAGACGACGCCCTTGCCGACGAAGGCGATCGGCGTGTCTTCCGGCTTGCCGCCCTTCCACTGCATCACCGCGAGCCGCGGCGGACGCGCAGAGCCCTGGGCGACCCCCAGGAGAGCGCCCATCTTCAGTTCCTGCATCGCGTGTTCGTCGAGGATCTCCACCTCGACGCCGAGAGCCTCCAGCGCCTTCGCCTTGTCGGCGAATTCGACCGGTCCCAGCACGTTCGGCGGCAGGTTGACGAGATCGCGGGCCAGCAGGACGCCGCCGGCCACGGCATGGGCCTCGGCAAGCAAGGCCTCGGCCTGCGCATGGGCGCTCGTGACGATGGTGACGGAGACCTTCTTCGGCGGCTTCTCCTCGTCGTCCTTCTTCTTCGTCTTGTAGGTATCAAAGCTATAGCCGCGCAGCATCACGCCGAGCGCGAAATCCGCCGCCCTCGCCGCTTCGACCTCGATGCCGGGTGCGTCGAGGAAAACCACCACCTCGGTGGCGGACTTGAAGGCGGCGGCAGCCGCGCCGCCAGCCCGCATCCAGTCATAATCCGTCAGATCGTCCGGCTTGCCGAGGCCGAGCACCAGCAACCGATCTGCCTTCGAACCCTGCGGCGCGATGACCTCCAGCGTGCCCATCGACTTCGCCTTGAACCTGGCGATGCCGGCGGCGCGGTCGCAGATGCCCTGCGGGTCGGCATCCTGACTGCCGGCGGGCTTCGATTCACCGGCGGCCTGCAACATCACGGCCAGGCTTCCGTCCAGCGGCGCGGACGCTGCAAAATGAATTTCATAGTTCGACGACATCATCACTCCAGGGCTTTCATTGGTTGGCTGCGATCATCCCCGTTTCGCCCGCCAAGGCAACCGAAATGGGTCAGGAGCGACGATTGATCCACCATCGGCCGCCATGACTGCCCGCGATTTCGCATGGATAACCGGTCAAAGGTGACGTCGCTCGCCGCAGCATTCCTCAGGCAGGGCGGGCCTGGCGCGCCTCCCGGAGGTCACCGGGATTTTCGAAATGACACAGTCCGTGAAAAAATCGCATTCACCGACCACATTGTGAGGTAGAAGCTGTCGCCAACGCAAAGGCCTTCGCTTAGATACGCTGGCCCCTCGTTGACACGAGGAGGTCTGACTCGCTGCACCGGAACCTGATGAAGCTCCTCGAAATCTACATATTGCGCAGGATCCTGCAGATGTTCCTGGTGACGCTCCTGCCGGTGCTCACCATCATCTGGACTATTCAGGTGCTCGGGCGCATCAACCTTGTCACCGACACGGGCCAGTCGATGGGTTCGTTCGTGACGCTGGCGACCTTCATCCTGCCGACCATCATTCCCGTCGTCCTGCCTTTCGCCCTGGCGATCGGCATAACCCAGACGCTGACGGCGATGAACAATGATTCAGAGCTGCCCGTGATCGATGCGGCCGGTGCGTCGCGAAGCATCATCTATCGCCCGGTCCTGCTTCTCGCGGCCTTTCTCAGCATATTTTCCTTCGTCGTCGCGAATTTCGTCGAGCCGCCGGCGCGCGTTGCCGCACGGCAGATGGTGGCGGCGGCCTATGCGGATCTCCTGTCCTCCGTCATCGAAGAGAAGACCTTCCGAAGCATCGAGGACGGTCTCTACGTGCAGATCTCGGAGCGGCATTCCGGACGGGTGCTGACGGGTCTGTTCGTCGTCGATTACCGGGACCCGAACTTCGACCTCATCTATTACGCCAAACAGGGATCGATCGACGAAGGCGGGACGTCATTGACGATGCAGGACGGGGAAGTCCACCGCAAGACGCCGGACGGGCGCATCTCGATCATAAAGTTCGCCTCCTACGCCTTCGACCTGTCGGCCATGACCGCATCGGAAGGCCCCTCTCTGGGCGCGACCGACCGGAGCCTCGCGTTCCTGCTCAATCCGGATCCTGCCGACCCGCATGTGCAGGGATCGCCGGGAAGCTATCGGTCGGAACTCCACGGGCGCCTGACGGAATGGCTGTTTCCGCTGATGTTCGCTTTCATCTCCCTGGTTGTCGCGGGCGATTCGCGATCCCATCGCCAGACCCGCCTGCACCCGATGGTGACGGCGCTGATCCTGGCGTTCGGGCTGCGCTGGCTCGGCTTCACGCTGAAGAATGTCGTGAAGCAGGATGAAGCCTACACGCTGCTCATGTACCTGCTGCCTGTCGCGACCATTGCGGGATGCAGCTATCTGCTTGCGACGCACAAGACGATCCGCATGCCGAAAGCCCTTGCCAATCTTCTGGGCCAGACGCTGCGAAGGTTCCGGCGACGTGCGGGAGATCAATCCTCGGTCGGAGGTGGCGCATGATCTTCTCGACGCTCGGGCGCTATTTCTTCCGCCGCTACGTTGTCACCGCGATCTGGTTCTTCCTCGGGGTGTGCGCGATCATCTTTCTCGCCGACTTCAGCGAGACCAGCCGCCGCATGGCCAGCCTCGACGGCTATTCGGTGGGCGGCGCGCTGGTGTTCACGGCGATGCGGACGCCCTTCATCTTCCAGCAGACGATCCCCACCCTGTCGCTTTTCATCGGCATGACGACGCTGATCGCCCTCAACCGCCGCTACGAACTGGTCGTGACGCGCGCGGCGGGCATGTCCGTCTGGCAATTCATCATGCCGTTCGCCACGGGGGCGCTGCTGATCGGCCTCTTCGGCATGCTGGTAGTCAATCCGCTGGCCGCCTGGGGACAGCGCGAGTCGCTGTCGCTCGAGGCCGACTGGCGCCAATCGAGCGACACCTCGGTGCAGTCGAACTTCCTTCCCTGGATCCGCCAGACATCCGACGGGCAGGATACGATCATCGGCGCGAAGAGCTTTCAGGCCGATGGGACGGAACTGATCGACGTCGTCGTCTTCCACTTCGACAACACCGGACAGGTCGTCCTCCGGCAGGACGCATCCACTGCGAAGTTGGAAGATGGTTACTGGCTTCTTACCAGCGTCCTGGAGAACCGCCCGGGCGAGATCTCCAACCGTGTCGATTCGGCACGCTTGAGCACCAATCTGAGACAGGAGTTCCTCCAGGAGAGCCTGTCACAGCCGGAAACTGTAGCGTTTTTCGACCTTTCCCGGAAAATCGAGGTGGGCAAGTCCTTCGGCATCTCCACCAAGGCGCTCGAGACGCAGTTCCATTCGCTGCTTTCCCTGCCGCTGCTTCTCGTCGCGATGACACTGATCGCGGCCACAGTTTCTTTAAAATTCAGTCGGTTCGCGCAATCCCGGTCGGTGATTCTGGGTGGAATCGTTTCCGGCTTCGTGCTTTATGTCGTTACGGTTCTCGTAAAAGCATTCGGGAGCAGCGGTGCCGTGCCGCCCTTCGTGGCGGTATGGGTTCCGGTGATCGTTGCGACAGCCCTTGGCGCGACGATTCTGCTTCATCAGGAGGATGGCTAGTGGCGGTAAACAACCGCGGAAATATCAGACGGCGCCTTACGGTCCTGCTGGCAAGCGCGGCCGTGTGCGTGAATGGTATGTATGCCGCTCCAGCTCACGCACAGGTATCTCCCTCTCCCCTGACGCCGGCCGTTGCCGATGACGCCAGGATGCTGCTGCGTGCCAATGAACTCGTCTACAATCAGGACGTCCAGCGGGTGACCGCGACCGGCGGCGTGCAGATCTATTACAATCGCTATCGGATGGTGGCCCAGCGCGTCGAATACGACCAGCAGAGCGGTCGCGTGACGGCCGTCGGCAACATCGAGCTGATCGAGCCGGACGGCAACCGCATCTATGCGGACGAACTCGACGTCACCGATGACTTCGGCCAGGGCTTCCTGAACTCCCTGCGTGTCGAGACGACGGATAATACCCGCCTTGCCGCCGAAAGCGCCGAGAGGCTGCCCGGCGACCTTATGGTCCTGCACAACGGCGTCTACACCGCCTGCCTTCCCTGCGCCGAGAAGCCCGGGCGCGCGCCGCTCTGGCAGGTCAAGGCCCAGCGCGTGATCCAGAACGGCAAGGCCCAGACGATTCGCCTCGAGAACGCCCGGTTCGAGCTGTTCGGCATGCCGATCGGGTTCCTGCCGTTCCTCGTGGTCCCGGACCAGACGGTCGAACGCAAGTCCGGCTTCCTGTTCCCGACCATGAGCCTGGACGACAATCTGGGCTTCGGCCTCACGGTGCCCTACTACCACGTGTTTTCGCCGCACATGGATGCAACACTGAGCCCGACCTACTACACGGGCCAGGGGCTGCTGCTGCAGGGCGAGATTCGCAACAGATTCGAGACCGGCCAACATACCTTCCGATTCGCCGGGATCGACCAGCGGAACCCGGACTCGTTCACCGCCGGCAGCAGCGACGCCAACGCCGACACGCGCCTGATGGCTGCGTCCGAAGCCCGCTTCGAGATCAATCCCCGCTGGACCTTCGGCTGGGACGTGATGATCCAGAGCGACAACAATTTTTCCAAGACCTATTCGCTCGACAGCGTCAACGACGACGTCTTCCGCAACGAGGTGTACCTCACCGGTCTCGGGGAGCGGAACCACTTCGACATGCGCGCCTTCTACTTCGATATCCAGGACACGGCCGAGGAGAAGACCGCGGAGCGGCGTCAGGCAGTCGTCTATCCGTCGCTGGACTACCGCTACATCGCACCCGAGCCCGTTGCCGGCGGCGAACTGTCGATCACGACCAACCTGACGAACCTGTCGCGCCGAGAGGAAGACTTCACTCTCGAGGGCAACAGCGACAGGTACCATGGCCTCGACGGGAGCTACAGCCGCTTCACCACCGAGGCGGAGTGGAAGCGGACGTTCACCACCTCCAACGGCCTGTTGCTGACTCCCTTGCTGGCGGCCCGGGGCGATGCCCTGCGCCACAACTTCGATACGCCGTCGTTCGGCAATAATCCACAGACCGGCAGTCCCTACAGCTACACAGGCCTCGAAGACTCCGGCGGCTACGGTCGCTACATGCTCACGGCCGGCCTGGAGGCACGCTATCCCTTCCTGCTCTCCACCGAGACCAGCAGCCACATCATCGAGCCGATCGCCCAGTTGTACGTCCGCCCTGACGAGCCGATGGCTGGCGGCCTGCCGAACGAAGACGCGCAGAGCTTCGTGTTCGACGCGACCACGCTGTTCGACCGCGACAAGTTCTCGGGCTTCGACCGGATCGAGGGCGGCACACGCGCCAACCTCGGCCTGCGCTATACCGGCTCTTTCGACAATGGCGTCGGCCTTCATGCCGTCTTCGGCCAGAGCTACCACCTCGCCGGTCAGAATTCGTTCGCGACCGATGACCTCGTCAACGCCGGGGCCAATTCGGGTCTGGAATCGGACGTCTCCGACTACGTCGGCATGGCCGGCATCGACCTGCCCCAGGGCTTCTACCTCAGCGCCGGCGGGCGCTTCGACGAGAAGACCTTCGAGGTCCAGCGGACCGATGCGGAATTCGGCTACACCACGGCACGCGTCAGCGGCTCGCTCGTCTACACGCAGATCGAGGCACAGCCGGAATACGGCTCGAGCAGCGATACGGACCTGCTGCAGTCCTCGACCAGCTTCCGGCTGAACGAGAACTGGTCCGTCAGCGGCTCGGCAGTCTGGGACCTGAACGACCAGGGCGTGATCCGCCGCGGCGTTGGACTGACCTATGCCGACGAATGCACGATCTTCACGCTGTCCTATACGGACGAGCCGGCCGGTGCGACGAACGCCAACGACTGGAGCATTGGCGCCAGGGTCACGTTCCGTACACTGGGTGACATCGACCTCGGTTCGGCGCTCAACTAGCAAGACGGTCATTCTTTTGCCGCACGAGTTGTGCAACCGGTCGGGCTTGTTTTAGATAAGGGAGACCGGTTTTCCGCAAAAATGCGGCGACCGGGGAGAAGGACGAGCATCATGGTGGCAATGACAGCGACACGGACGATCCTCGTGGCCATGGCGGCACTTGCCGCTTCGGTGGCGATCGAGCCTGCCTTCAGCCAGGCACAGGCAGCCAGCGAAATCGTGGCGGTGGTCAACAAGAACCCGATCACGAGCACCGATGTCGCGCGACGCGCCGCCTTCCTGCGCCTGCAGCGGCAGAAGAGCGACACCAAGACCGCCCGCGAACAGCTGGTCGAGGAAGCCCTGAAGCGGGAAGAGATTGCCCGCGTCCGGATGTCCGTCAGCACCTCAGACGTCGACCAGGCCTATGCGCGTTTTGCGGCCAGCAACAAGCTGTCGCCCGAGCAGTTGACGAAAGTCCTGGCGCAGGCGGGCGTCGGGGCCCCACACTTCAAGGAATATATCGCCGTCCAGATGAGCTGGCCACGCCTTATCAACGCGCGCTTTGGCGGTGCCCGGGGCAGGATGTCGTCCGAGGATCTCGTCAAACGGATGATGGAGAACAAGGAAAAGCCGGTCACCACCGAGTACTTCCTTCAGCAGATCATCTTCGTGGTCCCGGACTCCAAGCGCAACGCCATCCTGGGCAAGCGCAAGGCGGAAGCGGAAAGCTCTCGTTCGAAGTTTCCGGGCTGCGAGCAGTCGAAGCAGTTTGCAGCCACCATGCTCGACGTGTCCGTCCGCGATCTCGGCCGCGTGCTGGCACCGGAACTGCCAGAGGACTGGAAGCCGCTGATCGAAAAGACATCCGGCAATACCACCACCGGTACTCGTGTCACCGAGCGTGGCGTCGAATTCCTGGCGATCTGCAACCAGCGCCAGGTCTCGGACGATTTTGCCGCCGAGGTGGTCTTCCGCGCCGAGGATCTCGGCAAGGAGCAGGCCGGCGAGGGAAATCCCAACGAGAAGAAGTATCTCGACGAACTGCGCTCGAAGGCACAGATCGATTACCGCTGACCAACGAGGAACAGAATGCCGCTTGATCGTCCGCTTGCTCTCACCCAGGGCGATCCCGCCGGCATAGGTCCCGACATCGCGCTTGCTGCCTGGCTGAACCGTCAGGCAACAGGCCTGCCATCCTTCATCTATCTGGGCGATCCGGCCGTGCTGGCCGCACGCGCGCGGCTGATCGGGCTAGATGTACCCCTCAGGGAAGTCGAGCCTTCAGCCGCCCTCTCCGTCTTTTCCGATGCCCTGCCCGTCCTTCCGATCGCCGCCGGAGCGGAAATCGCTGCCGGCGAACCGCACGTCGCGACGGCAAGGGGAACGATCACCGCCATAGAGACGGCCGTGGCGTTGACGCTGGAAGGCCGCACGGCTGCGGTCGTGACCAATCCGATCGCCAAATCCATCCTCTACGCTGCCGGCTTCGGCTTCCCCGGCCACACCGAATTCCTGGCCGATCTTTCCGCCCGCGCGACCGGCAAGCATGTGCTGCCCGTGATGATGCTGGCAGGAACAAAGCTTCGCGCCATCCCGGTGACCATTCACATCCCCCTCAAGGACGTCCCATCCGCCCTGACGGAGGACCGCATCATCGAGACCTGCCGCATTGCGCATCACGATCTGAAGGACCGCTTCGGCATCGCCCAGCCGCGTCTTGCCGTCGCCGGCCTCAACCCGCATGCGGGGGAAGACGGTGCCATCGGCAAGGAAGACATGGAGATCATCCATCCGGCCATCGCCAGGGTCAGGAGCGAGGGCATCAATGCCTTCGGGCCGCTTTCTGCTGACACGATGTTCCATGACGAGGCGCGCGCACGTTACGACGTCGCCATCTGCATGTATCACGACCAGGCGCTGATCCCGGCCAAGGCGCTGGGCTTCGATACCTCCGTCAACGTCACGCTCGGCCTGCCCTTCATCCGCACCTCTCCCGACCACGGCACCGCCTTTGGCCTCGCCGGACAGGGCGTGGCGCGCGAGACGAGCCTAGTGGAAGCGCTGAAGCTTGCCGCCCAACTTGCCGGGACGTCGGCGCAGGCCTCCGTCTGATGGCAACACTGGACGGTCTGCCGCCGCTGCGCGATGTGATTCAGCGCCACGGCCTCGATGCCAAGAAGTCGCTCGGCCAGAATTTTCTTCTCGACCTCAACCTGACGCAGAAGATTGCCCGCAGCGCCGGTCCGCTCGAAGACGCCACCGTCATCGAGGTCGGGCCTGGTCCCGGCGGCCTGACGCGGGCGATCCTCTCGCTCGGGGCAAAGAAGCTGATCGCCATCGAGCGCGACAGCCGCTGCCTGCCGGCGCTGGCCGAGATCGCGGACCACTACCCCGGACGGCTGGAGGTCATCGAAGGCGACGCGCTGAAGGTGGACTTTGCCGCACTGGTGCCGGAAGGCCCCGTCAAGATCATCGCCAACCTGCCCTACAACATCGGCACGCAGCTCCTCATCAACTGGCTGCTTCCCGAGCGCTGGCCACCCTTCTGGGATTCGCTGACACTGATGTTCCAGAGGGAAGTGGGGCAGCGGATCGTGGCGGATGAAAGCGACGATCACTACGGCCGCCTGGGTGTCCTCGCCGGCTGGCGCACCGACGCCCATATGGTCTTCGACGTGCCGCCACAGGCCTTCACGCCGCCGCCGAAGGTGACGTCCACCGTGGTTCACCTGACGCCACGCCAGACGCCCCTGGACTGCGATGTCACGAAGCTCGAGAAAGTGACGCAGGCCGCCTTCGGCCAGCGCCGCAAGATGCTGCGCCAGAGCGTCAAGTCGCTGGGCGGCGAAGCGCTGCTGACCAAGGCCGGCATCGACTCGTCGCGTCGCGCCGAGACGCTGTCCGTCGAGGAATTCGTGACGCTGGCGAACTGCCTCTAAGATTCTGAGCGAACTGCGCCGGGCCGCCCGCTTCCGACTCTAAAGCTGCGGCTCTTCCGTCAGGAGTTCCCGGACGAAATCGAAGAGGCCGTGGCGGCGGTCGCGGCGGATGCGTTCCGCCTTCACGATGCAGCTGACATGCCCGAAGGCTTCATCCAGGTCGTCGTTGACGATGACATAGTCATATTCCCGCCAGTGCTCGATCTCGGCACGCGAGTTGAGGAGCCTGGTGCGGATCACCTCTTCGCTGTCCTCGGCCCGGCGATGCAGGCGCGACTGCAGTTCGGTCATCGACGGCGGCAGCACGAAGATCGACACCACGTCGGCCTTCATCTTCTCCTGCAGCTGCAGCGCGCCCTGCCAGTCGATGTCGAACAGCATGTCGCGGCCTTCCGCCATCGCCTGCTCGACTGGCTCGCGAGGGGTGCCGTAGAAGTTGCCGTGCACCTCGGCCCACTCCAGCAGGTCACCGGCGTCGCGCATGCGCTCGAACTGGGGCACCGTGATGAAATGGTAGTGCTTGCCGGCGATCTCGCTGGGTCGCTTCGACCGGGTGGTGACGCTGACGGATATCTCCAGGCTGTGGTCATCCTCCATCAGATTGCGTGCGATGGTGGATTTGCCGGCGCCGGACGGCGAAGAAAGGACGAGCATCAACCCACGGCGGGCGATCTTGACAGGCGTGGACGCCGCGGGATTCATGCACTACTCCAGATTCTGGACCTGTTCACGGAACTGGTCGATGACGACTTTGAGATCGAGGCCTGCGGCGGTGACCGCTGCCGAATTTGACTTGGAACAGATGGTATTCGATTCGCGGTTGAATTCCTGGGCCAGGAAGTCCAGACGGCGCCCGATGGGACCACCCTTCTCCAGAAGCCCAGTCGCCGCCGCAACATGCGCCTTGAGCCTGTCGATCTCTTCGCGCAGATCGGCCTTCGTTGCAAGCAGTGCCACCTCCGCATGGAGACGTGCGGGATCGAGGACCGAAGCGTCCTGCAGCACTGTCGCCACCTGCTGCAAGAGCCGGCGAGCGATTTCCTCCGGGGATCGGGACGGATCCGCCTCGACGACGGCGGCAAGCGCCGCGATCTGAGCCACCTGCCCCGCCAGAACCTGCGCCAGCGCGCGGCCCTCGGACTGCCGCATCTCTCTCAGCGCCGTCAGGGCATCGCTCAGACAGGAAAGGATGGCAGCGTCGCGGGCGGCGACCTCGCCCTCCCCGTCCTCGACCTCGCGGATATCGACGATGCCGCGCAGACCGAGCAGCGTGTCCATCCGCAAGGGCGCGGGATCGACCACGTCGCCCAGTTCGGCACGCAGCGCCAGGACTGCGTCCAGAGCGTCCCGATTGACGACGGCTTCGAGCTTCGTTTCGGAAAGCGTGAGCGTCAGTGTCGCCTGAAGGTTGCCGCGCGAGAACTGCTCCGACACCTGCCGACGCACGTCCGTCTCGAGCCGCTCGAAACCGTTCGGCAGGCGCAGCCTAAGATCAAGCCCCTTGCCGTTGACGGACCGCAGTTCCCAGACGATCCGGTAGCGCCCCTCGGCTGCTTCGCTGCGGGCGAAACCGGTCATCGACTGAAGGTTCATGCGTTTTTCTCCGCCAACGGTCGATGGCCTTTAGTTCGACGGCCGCTCGGCCTCTGCGCCACCGGGCTGGCCGTCGCTGAGCTCTGCCTCGGGGCTGGCGGCGCGTTCGGCTTCCAGGCGCCGCCAGCGGCGGACGTTGGCATTGTGCTCGTCCAGCGTCGGCGCGAATGCGTGGCCGCCGGTGCCGTCGGCGACGAAGTAGAGGTCTTGCGTGCGCAGCGGGTTTGCCACCGCCTCGAGTGCCGCGCGACCGGGGTTGGCGATCGGCGTCGGCGGCAGGCCGTTGATGACATAGGTGTTGTAGGGCGTTTCCTTCTCGATGTCCGACCGGTAGATCGGACGGTCGGCCGGCTTGCCGTCGCCTCCGAAGAGACCGTAGATGATGGTCGGGTCGGACTGCAGGCGCATGCCCTTCTTGAGCCGGTTCAGGAAGACCGAGGCGACGCGGGCGCGTTCCTCCGGCTGTCCGGTTTCCTTTTCGACGATCGAGGCCAGGGTGACGAACTCCTCCTTCGTCTCGATCGGCAGATCGGGGTCGCGCTGCTCCCAGACCTGATCGATCAGCCGCTGCTGGGCCGTGCGCATCTGCTGGATGATGTCGGCGCGATCGGCGCCGCGCGAGAACTTGTAGGTATCGGGGCGAAGGCTGCCTTCCGGCGGGATCTCGGCCGGCAGATCGCCTTCCAGGACCGGATCCTCGGCGAGCCGCAGCATCATCTGACGAACCGTCAGGCCTTCCGGGAAGACGATGGAGTACAGGATGGACTTGCCGGATTCCAGCAGCTCCATGACCTCCTTCATGGAAGCGCCGGCCGGGATCTGGTATTCGCCGGCCTTGAGGGTGCGGCCATCGCGCAGATAGGTGGCGCTGACATAGCGGAAGACGCGGGCATCGGAGACGATGCCGTTGCGCTCGAGGTTGTTGGCAATCTCGGCGATTCCATTGCCGGCGCGCACCATGAAATTGGTATCGGCTTCCAGCGGACCATCCTTCTGGAAGGTCGAGATCATGTAGTAGAAGCCGGCGACGGCGACGACACTGACGACGACGACCATCGTCATCACGAAGTTCAGGAAGATCACCAGCTGGCTGCGGGCATTGCGGGACCGTCTCGGCGGTTCCGGCACGCGCTCCGGTCTCAACGCCTCATTGGGCGACTTCGGGATGATGGGGCCGTTGCCGCCGCCATGGTTCGGTGGCGTCTCGCCCGTATGGTTGCTGTTGTTCACTGCGCCCCCCTGGAATGCACGGTCGACAATTCGCTGTTTGACCAAGCAATGCGGCAAAAACAGGTTCAGAATGGAGAGACGCCGGGTGCCGGCGGCTCCCGGCCCCCCTAGCAGTCAGGCCTCATAGCGGCGCAGGATCAGCGACGCATTTGTGCCGCCGAAGCCGAACGAGTTGGACAGCGCCACATTGATATCACGCGAGCGCGCCTTGTGCGGCACGAGGTCGATGGCCGTCTCCACGTCGGGGTTGTCGAGGTTCAGCGTCGGCGGCGCGATGTTGTCGCGGATCGCCAGCGTCGCAAAGATCGCCTCGACGGCACCGGCAGCACCGAGAAGATGGCCGATCGCCGACTTCGTCGACGACATGGAAATCTTCGACGCGGCATTGCCGACCAGCCGCTCCACGGCCCCGAGCTCGATCGTATCCGCCATCGTCGAGGTGCCATGGGCGTTGATGTAGTCGAGATCGGCGGCAGTGAGACCGGCACGCTTCAGCGCCATGGTCATGCAGCGGAAGGCGCCGTCGCCGTCCTCGGAGGGCGCCGTGATGTGGAAGGCGTCGCCGGACAGGCCGTAGCCGACCACTTCCGCATAGATCTTGGCGCCGCGCGCCTTGGCGTGCTCCAGTTCCTCGAGGATCACGATGCCTGCGCCTTCGCCCATGACGAAACCGTCGCGGTCGCGATCATAGGGCCTGGAGGCCTTCTGCGGATCGTCGTTGTGCTGCGTGGAGAGCGCCCGGCAGGCGGCAAAGCCGGCCAGTGCAATGCGCGAGATGGGGGATTCGGCACCGCCGGCCACCATGACGTCGGCATCGCCGAGCGCAATCAGCCGCGATGCGTCGCCGATGGCATGCGCACCGGTGGAACAGGCCGTGACGACGGAATGGTTGGGACCGCGCAGCTTGTGGCGGATCGACACCTGTCCGGAGATCAGGTTGATGAGGCGGCCGGGGATGAAGAAGGGAGAAATCCGCCGGGGACCCTTTTCCTTCAGCGTGTAACCCGCCTCGACGATGCCTTCCAGCCCGCCGATGCCGGAGCCGATCAGGACGCCGGTTGCGATCTGGTCCTCGTCCGTCTGCGGATGCCAGCCGGCATCGTTGAGTGCCATTTCGGCGGCAGCCATGCCGTAGACGATGAAGGGATCGACCTTGCGCTGCTCCTTCGGCTCCATCCAATCATCAGCGTTGAATGTGCCGTCCGAGCCGTCGCCGAAGGGAATTCGGCAGGCAATCTGCGCCGGGAGGTCCTCGACCTCGAATTCCGTGACTTTCCGTGCCCCGTTATGCCCCGAAAGCAGCCTTTGCCAGGTTACTTCGGTACCGCATCCGAGAGGAGATACCATGCCGGTACCGGTGATAACGACACGTCTCATCGCCAGCGTTCCCACCCTAGTATGTCGTGTTTAAGTGCTAAAACGGCCCGAACAAGCGGGCCGCCAGGGGGACTGCCGGAGGCATTGTCCCGCGATCGAACGTTCGATCAGGCCTGAGCCTTCTCGATGAACTTGATGGCATCGCCAACCGTCAGGATCGAGTCGGCAGCGTCGTCGGGAATTTCGACGCCGAATTCTTCTTCGAAGGCCATGACCAGTTCGACGGTGTCGAGGGAGTCCGCGCCGAGATCGTCGATGAAGCTTGCGCCTTCGACAACCTTGTCGGCGTCAACGCCGAGGTGATCAATAACAATTTTCTTAACGCGTTCTGCGATATCGCTCATGTCGGTTTCCTCGACCTTTATCTTCTCGAATGCCTCAATGGCACCCGTACCCTGTTGAAACCTGCGCCGGCCTTCGAACGTCGGCTACGCGGGCAAACCCGTTCAACCCTCTACAGGTTCCGATCATAGCAGCAAAAGCGCAATGATCCCCTGTATTTCGGGGCGACTGTCCACAGTCATGGCCCGCTTAACATGCTTTCGATGTTCCGCAAAGCCAGAATCTGTTCCCGCCGGAAGCACCAACAACTTCGGTGCGCGGCGGGGTATGAAGCGATCAGATCATCACCATGCCGCCGTTGACGTGCAGCGTCTGGCCCGTGACATAGCCGCTCTCGTTCGACGCAAGGTAGAGGACTGCGGCTGCGATGTCGGCGCCGGCGCCCATGCGCTTCATCGGGATGGCGCCGAGGATCGCGTCCTTCTGCTTGTCGTTCAGCTTGTCGGTCATCGCCGACTCGATGAAGCCCGGCGCGACGCAGTTGACGGTGACGTTGCGGGTGGCGATTTCCTGCGCCAGCGACTTGGTGAAGCCGATCATGCCGGCCTTGGAAGCGCAATAGTTCGCCTGCCCCGGATTGCCGGTGACACCGACCACCGAGGTGATGTTGATGATGCGGCCGAAGCGGCGGCGCATCATCGGATGCGTCAGCTCGCGGGTCAGGCGGAAAGCGGAGGTCAGGTTGACCTCCAGCACGGCGTCCCAGTCCTCGTCGCTCATGCGCACGAAGAGGCCGTCCTTGGTGATGCCGGCGTTGTTGACGAGGATATCGACACCCTCGAGCTCCGCTTCCGCCTTCTCGCCGAGCGCCTTGACCTCGGCGCGATCGGAGAGGTTGGCCGGGAAGATCTTGACGCGGTCGCCGAGTTCAGCGGCCAGCGCCTCGAGCTTTTCGACGCGGGTGCCGTGCAGGCCGACGGTCGCGCCCTGCTTGTGCAGCAGGCGAGCGATCTCTTCGCCAAGGCCGCCTGTTGCGCCTGTCACCAATGCCTTGCGGCCTGTAAGGTCAAACATTGTCATGTCCCTTCGTTAGGCATGTCGCTCGCGATGCGTAGGGCGCGATGGCGACATGCGAATAATCAACGGTGTTCAGCCGAGGATGGTCGCCAGTGCGGCCTCGATGTCGGCCGGCGAATTGACGGCCGTGCCGGACAGGTTCTTGTCGATGCGGCGCGCAAGGCCGGTCAGGACCTTGCCGGCACCGATCTCGTAGAGGCTGGTGACGCCGTTGGCGGCAAACCATTCGACCGTTTCGCGCCAGCGGACCTGTCCGGTGACCTGGCTGACGAGGAGGTCGGCGATCTCGCCGGCATCGGTAACCGGTGCCGCGCGGACATTGGCGATGACCGGCACGACGGGGTTGTGTTTCTCGACCTGCGCCAGGGCGTGACGCATGGCATCGGCCGCCGGTGCCATCAGGGCGCTGTGGAAGGGTGCGGAGACCGGCAGCATGATGGCGCGCTTGGCGCCCTTTTCGGTGGCCAGCGCCGCGGCCTTTTCGACCGCTGCCTTGGATCCGGAGATGACCAGCTGGCCGCCGCCGTTGTCGTTGGCGATCTGGCAGACACCGGCGCCGGCAGCCTCATGGCAGACAGCCTCGACGTCGGCATGCTCAAGGCCGATGATGGCCGCCATGGCGCCCTCGCCGACCGCCACGGCGGACTGCATGGCATCGCCGCGGATGCGCAAGAGGCGCGCCGTATCGGCAAGAGAGAACATGCCTGCCGCACACAGGGCGGAATATTCGCCCAAGGAATGGCCGGCAACATAGGAGACCTTGTCGGCCAGGTTCAGGCCGCGGGCTTCCATGACCCGGATCGCCGCAATCGAGACGGCCATCAGCGCCGGCTGGGCATTGGCCGTCAGTGTCAGCGTTTCTTCCGGGCCGTTCCAGATGATGTCGGAAAGCTTCTGGCCGAGCGCGTCGTCGACTTCGTCGAAGACCGCACGAGCCTCGGGATAGGCATCGGCAAGATCCTTGCCCATGCCGACAGCCTGACTGCCCTGCCCCGGAAACGTGAATGCAATAGTCATGGGACGATGTCCTTCCCTATGTTTTTTGCACTTCCAATTCACGTTCCAGGGTCAGGAGTCAAGGCGGAGGGCCGCAGCGGCCCCGTCAGCCGCCGGAGAACAGGCGGACGATCTCGTTGGCCGACAGGACGATGAACAGCAAGGCGGAAATGCCGAGCAGACCGTTGGACAGCCAGCCGCTGCGCCATTCCACCGGCACCCTCTTCGAATTGAGGAGCCAGATCAGCGTCAGCGCCAGGAAGGGCATGAAGAAGGCGCCGAGAGCCCCGTAGATGATGACGAGCAGGAACGGGCGTCCGAAGTAGAGGAGGACCATCGGCGGGATCGTCAGCCAGAACAGGTAGAAGCGGAAGGCCGGGGTCTTCTCCAGTCCCACCCGCGAACCGGTGTCACCGCGCATGTTGCGGACGAAGTCGGCGAACAGGAGGGAAACGCCGTTCCAGACGCCCAGAATGGACGAGATGGCGGTGGCGAAGAAGCCGACGAGGAAGAGCGTCGCGACCGTGCCGCCGAATCGTTCGGCCAGTACGGCGCGCAGGTCGAGCAGGCCGCGGTCGCCGTTCGTCAGGGCGATCTGCGCGGTATAGAGGAGCTCGGCGCCGACGATCAGCATGGAAATGACGAAGATGCCGGTGACGACATAGGCGACGCGGTTGTCGAGCCGCATGATGCCCATCCAGGCGGGCGTGCGCCAGCCCTTGGCATTCACCCAGTAGCCGTAGGAGGCCATGGTGATCGTGCCGCCGACGCCGCCGATCAGGCCGAGCGTATAGAAGGCGGACCCTTCCGGAATGCTCGGTACCAGGCCGGCGATGGCTTCGCCGACGTTCGGGCCAACCAGGATGGCCACGCCCACGACGATCACGAACATCACGCCGATGCAGATCTTCATGGTGTTCTCGAAGACCTCGTAGCGGTTGTATGCCACGAAGGCGGCACAGGAGAGACCGGAGATCATCGCCCAGGCCCAGAGCGGCAGGAAGGGGAAGAGCGCCGCCAGCGGCAGAGCGGTCGCGCTCATCGCGGTGGCGCCATACACGAAGCCCCAGATGATGATGTAGATGCCGAAATACCAGCTCGTCCAGCGGCCGAGCGAACGCCAGCCGTCCAGCATGGTGGAGCCGGTCGCCAGGTGGTAGCGGGCAGAGCCCTCGGCGAGCGCAATCTTGACGATGCAGCCGATGACGGCGGCCCAGAGAAGCGCATAGCCGAACCGGGAGCCGGCGATCAGCGTGGCGACCAGGTCGCCGGCGCCAACGCCAGTGGCGGCGGCAACAATGCCGGGTCCGATCAGCTTCCAGTGTCCGTGGGAGGGCGGCGCTCCGGCATCCGGAACACCGGAGACATCCGATCGGGGTGAGGAATCATCCATTTGAAAAAGCTCCAAAATCAATGCAATCCGGCCACCGTCTAGCCATCTGCCCGCCCCAATGCAATTTGCTCCCGGAAAGTTGCATTGGGGCGTGTCCGGATCGGACGTGCCCGCCGGCAGGGTGACCGGACGCTTGCACTGCAGCAATTCCGGATTAAGTTTGCGGCATCTGCAAGCACGGGATCGACTTCATGAAATTCAATACACTGGGCTGCACGGACATCTCCGTGTCGGAGATCTGCCTCGGAACGATGACCTGGGGGTCGCAGAACACCGAGACCGAGGCGCATCAGCAGATGGATCATGCGCTGGAGGCCGGGGTCAATTTCTTCGACACCGCCGAGCTTTACCCGACCACGCCGGTGAGCGCCGAGACCTACGGCCGTACCGAAGAGTTCATCGGCAGCTGGCTGAAGAAGACCGGCAAGCGCAAGGACGTCGTGCTCGCAAGCAAGATCGCCGGCAGCGGCCGTCCGCATATCCGCGATGGCCGGCCGGTCGACAGGGAGACGATCAAAGAGGCAGTCGATGCCAGCCTGAGGCGCCTGCAGACGGACTATCTCGACCTCTACCAGATCCACTGGCCGAACCGCGGGCATTATCATTTCCGCAACTCCTGGGATTTCGATGCCTCGACACAGGACAGCGCCGACGCCATGTCCGGCATCGCGGAAAAACTGGAAGCGCTGAACGACCTCGTGAAGGACGGCAAGATCCGCGCCGTGGGCCTCTCCAACGAATCGGCCTGGGGTACGATGCAGTACCTGAAGACCGCCGAGGCCAAGGGCCTGCCGCGCGTCGCCTCGATCCAGAACGAGTACAATCTTCTCTACCGGCCGTTCGATCTCGATCTCGCGGAAGTCTCCCATCACGAGGACGTCGGGCTGCTGGCCTATTCGCCGCTGGCAGCCGGCATCCTGAGCGGCAAATACCTGGACGGCGCCCGCCCCGAGGGTTCGCGCGCCAGCATCAACAGCGACCTCGGCGGTCGCCTGCAGCCGCTGCAGGAGCCGGCGGTCAAGGCCTATGCAGCGGTGGCGGCCAAGCACGGGCTCGACCTGGCGCAGATGGCCCTCGCCTTTTGCCTGGCGCGCCCGTTCATGACCTCCGTCATCATCGGCGCGACCAGCATGGAGCAGCTGAAGACGGCCATCGGAGCAAAGGACGTGAGCCTGAGCGACGAGGCGAAAAAGGACATCGCCGGCGTCTACCGGCAGTATCCGATGCCGATCTGAGACCTCTCGCCCGGGACCGGCGCCACGATCCAACGAAAATGTGAAGTGGCATGGACTGTGAAACTGGACCCGGGCCCTCCAATTGGGTCCCGATCAATTTCAATGCGCTGCGAGCGCAACATGGGGGTTCTATGGACTATTTGCTGGTTTTGGGTGGCCTGGTCGGCCTTTATTTCGGTGCGGAATGGCTCCTGCGCGGGGCCATCGCACTGGCTTACAAACTCGGCATCCCCACGCTGCTGGTCTCGCTGATCATCGTCGGCTTCGGCACCTCGATGCCCGAACTGCTCGTTTCGCTGCGGGCTGCCCTTTTCGGGTCTTCCGACATCGCCCTTGGCAACGTCGTCGGCTCGAATGCCGCCAACATCCTGCTGATCATCGGCTTCTGCGGCCTGATCTTCCCGATTTCCGACTGGGACAAGAGTGTCAAACGGGACACCTACGTGATGATCGGCTCCGCCGTTCTCCTGCTCGCCCTGGTCCAGTTCAGCGAAATCGGCCGCCTGGCCGGCCTTCTGATGGTGGTGTTCCTGGCCGCCTACCTCGGCTATGCCTACCTGCAGAGCCGCGGCAAGGCCGTTGTCCTGGACGACGAGGTTCGTCACGAGGCCCTGGGAAGCGGCTTCACGGCCCTCCTGATTCTGGGCGGCCTTGCGACGCTCTTCGTCGGCGCTGAATCGCTGGTGCGCGGGGCGACGAACCTCGCCCGGGAATTCGGCATCTCGGAGGCCGTAATCGGGCTGACCGTGGTTGCCGTCGGCACCTCGCTGCCGGAGTTGGCCACGGGCGTGATGTCGGCGCTGCGCAAGCATTCCGACATCATGATCGGCAATATCGTCGGATCGAACATCTTCAACATCCTGTTCATCCTGGGCGTCACCTCGATCATCCAGCCGATCGCGGTCGCTCCCCGCTTCGGGAGCTTCGACGTGCCGGTGATGCTGGCGGTGACGCTCGGACTGGCCGCGCTGCTGCTGACGCATGTCGGTGTCCGCAGGCTCGTGGCCGGTGCGATGCTGGTGCTCTACGGCGTCTACACGGTCGTGCTGGTCCAGGTGTAGGCCGCAAAATTGCGGCTTGGCCCTTGCGTTTCCAGCCGTTGCGCGTATAAGCGCGCCTGTTCGAACACCCGGTCTTCTGGCTGGTGGCTGAACGGAGGGCAGGTCCGGGCAACCGGACTGCAGGGACCACAAGGTTCCAGCCTCCCGTGTCTCCGCTCTCGACCGTCTCGATCAAACAACTTTTCTTGCCGGGCTTTGATGCCCATCAGGAGCAGTCGTTGAGGCTTAGCCGCCGAAGCCGGGTGACAGACTAAACGCAAGAAAAGGCAAAGCTTACATGGCTCTTTATGAACACGTATTCCTTGCCCGACAGGATATGTCCGCGCAGCAGGTCGATGCCCTCGTAGAACAGTACAAGGGTGTCCTCGAAGCGAATGGCGGCAAGGTCGGGCGCGTAGAAAACTGGGGCCTCAAGTCCCTCACCTACCGCATGAACAAGAACCGCAAGGCTCATTACGCACTGATGGACATCGACGCACCGGCAGCTGCCGTGCACGAGATGGAACGCCAGATGCGCATCAACGAAGACATCCTTCGCTACATGACGGTTTCCGTCGAGAAGCACGAAGAAGGTCCTTCCGCGATGATGCAGAAGCGCGATCGTGACGACCGTCCGCGTCGTGACGGCGACCGTCCGAGCTTCGGCGACCGCGATCGTGGTCCTCGTCCTGACCGTGGTCCCCGCGAAGATCGTGGCCCGCGCGAAGGTGGCTTCGAGCGCCGTCCGCGCGAAGACCGTGCGTAATAGAGCTTAAGGAGAAAACATCATGGCTGACATTTCCGCCGCTCCGGCACGCCGTCCGTTCCACCGCCGCCGCAAGACCTGCCCCTTCTCGGGCGCCAATGCACCGCGGATCGACTACAAGGACGTTCGTCTCCTGCAGCGCTACATTTCCGAGCGCGGCAAGATCGTACCGTCGCGCATCACGGCCGTTTCCCAGAAGAAGCAGCGCGAACTCGCCAAGGCGATCAAGCGCGCCCGCTTCCTCGGCCTGCTGCCCTACGTCGTAGCGTAAATCCGAACAGAGGCTCGCCGAGCATTCGGCGAGCCTCGTCCCTTCCGCGATGGGCGCGGATCGGAATGACCACAAATCCCATGTTGGGGATGGAAATGCCCGAAAGATCCGGGCGTGATCCCCTAACTGCTTTGCGCAGGACAGCGAGACCGTGAAGACATCGAACCAGACATTGCTGCCGATCGGCATTCTTGCCGGCGTTGTCGCTACCCTGCTTGTGCTGGTGGCGATGTCGCAGCCGGCGCTCGCCTCCGTTCTTTACGCCGCCTCCGCCCTCCCCATTCTGGTCGCCGGCCTCGGCTGGGGCAACCGCACCGCCGTGATGGCGATTGTCACCGCCGCAGTCCTTGGCGCGCTCATCGTGTCGCTGCCCTTTGCGCTGACCATGGCGATCTTCACCCTGATTCCCGCGGGCTGGCTGTCACACCTTGCCAATCTGGCGCGTCCGGCGTCCGAAGTCGGCGGACCGGATGACCTCCTGGCCTGGTACCCGCTCTCGGACATCCTTCTGCATCTCTGCGGCCTGGTGACGCTTGCCGTCATCGCGCTCGGCGTGGTGATCGGCTACGGGCCGGACCTGACCAACGAGATGGTCGACATGATGACCCAGGCCCTGCAGACGCAGGACCCGACGCTGATACCGGATCCGGCCGGCCTGGCGCAGACGAAGTCGATGTTCGTGCTGATGCTGCCGATGATCCAGGGCGGGCTGTGGGTCCTCCTGCTGTTTGCGGCCTATTACATCGCCACCCGCCTGGTCTCCCGCTCGGCGCGTGCCCTTCGCCCGCGCGAGGACATGCCGTCGGCGCTGCGGATGAACCGCTATGCGATCTTCGTCTTCCTTGCCGGCATCCTCGCCACCTTCCTCGGCGGCGTCCCGGCGATGATCGGCGCCACCGTCTGCGGCACCTTCGGCGCCGGCTTCCTGATGGCCGGCTTTGCCGGCCTGCACTACCGCAGCAAGGGCAAGGACTGGCGCCTGCCGGTACTGGTGCTTGCCTATCTCTCCTCGTTCATGCTCCTGCCGGCGCTCTTCATCCTCGTTCTCGGCATTGCCGACACGCGACGGACGATCGCGCTGACGCCGGGGCGAGACGCAGATCAAACCAACGAAACCAAGTAACTTCTCGAAAGGACACGTCCATGCATGTTATTCTTCTTGAACGGATCGCCCGGCTCGGCCAGATGGGCGAGACCGTAAAGGTCCGTGACGGCTACGCCCGTAACTTCCTTCTGCCCCAGGGCAAGGCACTGCGCTCCAACGAAGCCAACAAGAAGCGCTTCGATGCCGAGCGCGCGACGCTTGAAGCCCGCAACCTCGAGCGCAAGGGCGAAGCCGAGCAGGTAGCCGAAGCGCTGAAGGGCAAGATCTTCGTCATGGTCCGCTCGGCCGGCGAAACCGGCCAGCTCTACGGTTCGGTCGCTGCCCGCGACATCGTCGAAGCACTTGCTGCCGAAGGCTTCAACATCGGCCGCAACCAGGTCGACCTCAGCCAGCCGATCAAGGCCATTGGCCTGCACAAGGTCACGCTCCTGCTGCATGCGGAAGTCGAGATCGAGATCGAGATCAACGTGGCCCGTACGGCCGAAGAAGCTGCCCGCCAGGCACAGGGCGAGAGCCTGACCTCGGCTGACGCCATCTACGGCGTCGACGAAGATGCCCTTCGTCCGGAAGACTTCTTCGATCCGGACGCAGACCGCGACGAAGACGAAGAATAAGCCTTCGTCGACATCCAGACATGCAAAAGGCCCCCGGCGGATACCGCCGGGGGCCTTTTGCATGAATGCGGATGGCAAAAGCGGGACAAGACGGGGAGGCTGTTGACACAGCGGCTGATCCTTCTCCATGGTGAAAAAAACAGGAGAAAGGGAACACCCATGAAATTCCACAAGAGTCTGATCGCCATGGTCGGCGTGCTCGCGGTCGGCGCCAGCGTCGCCTTCGCACAGTCGCCCGCCTTCTTCCGCATCGGCACCGGCGGCACCGCCGGCACCTACTACCCGATCGGCGGCCTGATCGCCAACGCGATCTCCGGCGCCGAGGGCAAGGGCGTCGAAGGCCTGGTCGCCACGGCGGTGGCCTCCAACGGCTCGGTCGCCAACATCAACGCCATCCAGGGCGGCTCGATGGAATCGGGCTTCACCCAGTCGGACGTCGCCTACTGGGCGCACACCGGCACCGGCCTCTACGAAGGCAAGGGCAAGGTCGAAGACCTGCGCCTCATCGCCACCCTCTATCCGGAAACCATCCATGTGGTCGCCCGCAAGGATGCCGGCATCAACTCGATTGCCGACCTGAAGGGCAAGCGCGTCTCGATCGACGAGCCTGGCTCGGGCACGATCGTCGACGCCCGCATCGTTCTCGGCGCCTTCGGCCTGACCGAAGACGACATCGAGGCGGAACACCTGAAGCCCGGCCCGGCCGGCGACATGCTGCGTGACGGCGCGCTCGACGCCTACTTCTTCGTCGGCGGCTATCCGACCGGCGCGGTCTCGGAACTGGCGACATCCGCAGGCATCTCGCTCGTGCCGATCAGCGGTCCGGAAGTAGACAAGCTGCTCGAGGAATACAGCTTCTTCTCCAAGGACACGGTTCCGGCTGAAACCTATTCGGGCGTTGCCGAAACCCCGACCATCTCGGTTGCCGCCCAGTGGGTGACGAGCGCCAAGCAGTCCGACGACCTCGTCTACAACATCACCAAGACGATGTGGGACGAGAACACGCGCAAGGAACTCGACGCCGGCCACGCCAAGGGCAAGATGATCACGCTGCAGAACGCCACGACGAGCCTCGGCATTCCGCTGCATCCGGGCGCCGAGCGCTTCTACAAGGAAGTCGGCGCGCTGAAATAAGCGGCTGACGCCCACCCGGAAGAACAGCGGCGGTCCGCCAGAAGCAGGCCGCCGCTTTTTGTTGAGACAAGGCGATACAGGCAGAGGGACATCCATGGCCGACGGCGACAAGATCGCTCCGATGGAGCTGGACGAGGCAAAGGCGCGCGAGCTGGAAGAACAGTTCGATTCGGAAATCCGGTTCCGGCCGCTGGCGCCGATGGCCGCCCGCATCGTCGGCACCCTGCTCGTCGCCCTGTCGGTCTTCCACTATTATACCGCCGGCTTCGGCCTGCTGTCGGAAATGCTCCACCGCGGCATCCATCTGTCCTTCGTGCTCGGGCTGATCTTCCTGGTCTTCCCCTTTTCCAAGACGGGATACAGCGAGCCGGCACGCGCAAGCCTGATCCGCCCGCTCGGCATCTCGCTGTTCGACTGGGCGCTGGCGATCGGTGCCGTCGTGGCGGTCATGCATGTGCCCTTCATCCCCCTCGACGATCTCGCCTTCCGGGTCGGCAATCCGACGACGACGGACGTGGTGCTCGGCGGCATTCTCGTCCTCGTCCTCCTGGAGGCGACGCGCCGCTCCGTCGGCTGGCCTTTGCCGATCATCGCCATCTGCTTCATGACCTATTCCATCTACGGGCCGTCGATGCCGGGCATCCTCGTGCATCCGGGTGCGTCCTTCTCGCAGCTGATCAACCACCTCTACCTGACGAGCCAGGGCATCTACGGCATCGCGCTCGGCGTCGTGGCGACCTATGTCTTCCACTTCGTGCTGTTTGGCGTGTTTGCGACCCGCATCGGGCTTGGCCAGCTCTTCCTCGATTGCGCCGCATGGGTTGCCGGTCGCTATGCCGGCGGTCCGGCAAAGGTGTCGATCTTCGGTTCGGCACTGTTCGGCATGATCTCCGGTTCGTCCGTCGCCAACACGGTAACGGTCGGATCGCTGACGATCCCGGCGATGATCCGCATGGGCTACTCGCGCCCCTTCGCGGGGGCCGTCGAGGCGGCATCGTCGACCGGCGGGCAGATCACGCCGCCGATCATGGGGGCGGCTGCCTTCCTGATGATCGAATTCCTCAACCTGCCCTATACGACCATCATCATCGCCGCGATCGTGCCGGCCTTCATGCATTTCTTCGGCGTGCTGGTGCAGGTCCACTTCGAGGCCAAGCGCACCGGCATGCGCGGCATGACCAAGGAGGAAATGCCGGACCTGAAGGAAGCCTTCAAGCGTGACTGGCCGACCGTCATTCCGCTCGTCGTGCTCGTCGGAATCCTGCTTTCCGGCTACACGCCCTATCTCGCCGCCTTCTGGGGTATCACGCTCTGCGTGCTGGTCGGCCTCTTCAACCCGCGCAGGCGCATGTCGCCCGCAGAGATGTTCGACAGCCTGCGCGACGGCGCGAAATATGCGCTCGCCGTCGGTGCGGCGGCCGCCACCGTCGGCATCGTCGTCGGCGTGGTGACGCTGACCGGCGTCGGCTTCAAGATCTCCTATATCGTGACGACGACGGCCGCCGAGATCGCCGCCTTCATCGGCACCTTCATGCCGGCAGCCTGGTTCGGGCCGCAGGCGCTGACGCTCCTCTTCACGCTGATCATGACCGGCATCGTCTGCATCCTGATGGGCTGCGGCATCCCGACGACCGCCAACTACATCATTATGGCGACCATCGCCGCGCCGACCCTCGGCATGCTGGGCGTCGAGCCGATCGTGGCGCATTTCTTCGTCTTCTATTACGGGGTGCTGGCCGACATCACGCCGCCCGTGGCGCTCGCGGCCTATGCGGCGGCCGGCATGGCGGGGGCCGATCCGTTCAAGACGGGCAATACCGCCTTCCGACTCGGGCTCGGCAAGATCCTGGTGCCCTTCGTCTTCGTCTTCTCCCCGTCCCTGCTGCTGGTGACGGCGGACTTCACCTGGAGCAATTTCTTCATCGCCTTCATCGGCTGCACGCTCGGCATCACCTTCCTCGGGGCCGCCCTCTCCGGCTTCATGCTGGTCAGAACCGCCGCGTGGGAGAAACCGCTGCTGATCCTGTCGGCCATCCTGCTCGTCGTGCCGGAGCTCACCTCGTCGCTGATCGGTTTCGCGCTGGTCCTGCCGGTGCTCTACCGACAGTTTTCCGGCTACCGGGCCACGCCTGCGGCCTTGTAGGCGGACGCGGCAGAGGCTATTCTTGTTCGACCGTGGCAGGCTTCGGCCCTTTTGCCACGGTCAACACATCTCGTTTGTTTCAGCGCGTTTTTTATCCACAGGCTCATGCCAGGCTGTGGAGATCGCCGGTTTCGCAAGATTCTCGCGTCGTCTCCCCCATGGCTGCCTCAGAGTGCGGTAGGATGGCGCTGAAGCACGACAGACTCGATTGGACGACATGCAGGACGTAGCACGCAAGCTGACGGCACTCAGCAACAAGGACGCCGAACCGCACTACCGCGAGGCCCCGAACAATATCGAGGCGGAGCAAGCGCTGCTCGGCGCCATCCTCGTCAACAACGACGCCTATTACCGGGTTTCGGACTTCCTGAAGCCGCCGCATCTGCACGAGCCGCTGCACCGCCGGATCTTCGAGGTGGCCGGCGACATCATCCGCATGGGCAAGACGGCCAATCCCGTCACCATGAAGACCTTCCTGCCGGCGGAAGAGCGTGTCGGCGACCTGACGGTCGCGCAGTATCTGGCGCGTCTGGCCGCCGAAGCCGTGTCGATCATCAACGCGGAAGACTATGGCCGGGCGATCTACGACCTGGCGCTGCGCCGGGCGCTGATCACGATCGGCGAGGACATGGTCAACATCGCCTATGACGCGCCGCTCGACATGCCGCCGCAGACGCAGATCGAGGACACCGAACGCCGTCTCTTCGAACTGGCCGAGACCGGTCGCTACGACGGCGGCTTCCAGTCGTTCAACGACGCGGTGGCGCTCGCGATCGACATGGCCGGTGCCGCCTTCGAGCGCGACGGGCAGCTGTCGGGCATTTCCACCGGCATCGTCTCGCTCGATGCGAAGATGGGCGGGTTGCAGCGGTCCGACTTGATCGTGCTTGCCGGACGCCCGGGCATGGGCAAGACCTCGCTGGCGACCAACATCGCCTACAATATCGCCGCCGCCTATGAGCCGGAGGTGCAGCCGGACGGCTCCTACAAGGCCCGGAACGGCGGCGTCGTCGGCTTCTACTCGCTCGAAATGTCGTCCGAGCAGCTCGCCACCCGTATCATCTCCGAGCAGACCGAAGTCTCCTCCTCCAAGATCCGCCGCGGCGACATCACCGAGGCCGACTTCGAGAAGCTGGTGGCCTGCTCCCAGATGATGCAGAAGGTGCCGCTGTTCATCGACCAGACCGGTGGCATCTCGATCGCCCAGCTCTCGGCCCGGGCCCGGCGCCTGAAGCGCCAGCGCGGCCTCGATTGCCTGGTCGTCGACTATATCCAGCTGATGACGGGGTCGGGAAAATCCGGCGAGAACCGCGTGCAGGAAATCACCCAGATCACCACAGGCCTGAAGGCGCTCGGCAAGGAGCTGAACGTTCCGATCGTTGCGCTCTCGCAGCTGTCGCGCCAGGTGGAAAGCCGCGAGGACAAGCGCCCGCAGCTCTCCGACCTTCGCGAATCGGGCTCCATCGAGCAGGACGCCGACGTGGTGCTCTTCGTGTTCCGCGAGGAATACTACGTGAAGAACATGGAGCCCCGCGACATTTCCGATCCGAAGTATCCCGAGTGGGAACAGCTCTTCGAGAAGGTCAAGGGCACGGCCGACGTGATCATCGCCAAGCAGCGTCACGGACCGACCGGCACCGTCAAGCTCGCCTTCCAGTCGGAGTTCACCCGCTTCACCGATCTCGCCGAGTCGAGCTTCATCCAGTACGAAGAGCACTAAGCTTTCTTCGGAAGGCTTGACGACGCCCTGCCCCTCCGCACCAGACGACGGATTTTGCATCTCCATGACCGACCATGACGAGTTCCCCGACCTGATCGACGATTTCGACATCGCCCCGGTGCGGCTGACGGTCGACCTGCAGGCGCTGGCGGACAACTGGCGGGACATGGGGCAGCGGTCGGGAGCTGCGCGGGCGGCGGCCGTGGTCAAGGCGGATGCCTACGGGCTGGGGCTCGAGGACTGCGGCTCGACGCTCTACGAAGCCGGGGCGCGCGACTTCTTCGTGGCGGTGGCGCAGGAAGGCGCGACGCTTCGCGCCTATGCGCCCGACGCGCGCATCTTCGTGCTGTCCGGCATCTGGCCCGGCCAGGAGCGAATCTTCTTCGAGAACGACCTCGTGCCGGTGCTTGCCTCCGAAGAACAGCTGGCGTTCTGGATGGCGGTGATCGCCGAACACGGCGACTATCCGTGTGCGCTGCAGGTCGATACCGGGTTCAACCGGCTTGGGCTGGCGCTCGAGGAAGCGCTGGCGCTGGCAGAGGACGTGTCGCGACCGGCGAGCTTCTCGCCCGTTCTCATCCTCTCGCATTTGCACAGCGGTGACACGCCCTCCTCCCCGACCAACAGGGCGCAGCTTGAATCCTTCCGGCAGGTTAGCGCCGCTTTCGAAGGCATCGAATCAAGCCTTTCCGCCTCCGCCGGCATCTTCCTCGGGCCGGACTATCACTTCGACCTGACGCGCCCCGGCATTGCTCTCTACGGCGGCGAATCCGTTGCCGGCATGGCGCCGCTGCGGGCGGTCGCAAAAGCCGAGGCGAGGATCATCCAGATCCGCGACGCGGGCGTCGGTGAGACGGTCAGCTACGGCGCGACCCATCGGCTGACGCGCCAGAGCCGGCTGGCGGTCGCTTCGGTCGGCTATGCCGACGGCTACCTGCGGTCGCTCTCGGGCTCCGGTATTCCGCTTCGGGCGGACGGCAGTCCGGGTGCCTTCGGCTTCGTGGCGGGCCAAAGTGTTCCCGTGATCGGGCGCATCACCATGGACCTGACGATCTTCGACGTGACGGACCTGACCGAAGGCGCAGTCCGGCCCGGCGACTACATCGAGCTGTTCGGCGAAAACATTGCGCTCGACGATGCCGCCCGTGCCGGCGGGACGATCGGCTACGAACTGCTCACCAGCCTCGGCCTGCGCCACGAGCGCCGATATCTGCAGGCGGAGTAATCCGCCTCCCTCTTGCCATCGCCGCCATGGCCGATTAAGTGGAGATGTTCCGCTTTCGTTCTCATGCGGACATCAGACCGAGGCGGCGACTGAACCATGGCAAAAGCAAAGACCCAATTCATCTGCCAGAACTGCGGCACGGTGCACAGTCGCTGGGCCGGCAAGTGCGACGGCTGCGGCGAGTGGAACACCATCGTCGAGGAAGATCCGATGGGCGGCATCGGCGGCGGGCCCGGTAAGGTGCCGAAGAAGGGGCGCGCCGTCACACTGACCACACTGTCTGGCGAAATAGAAGAAGCGCCCCGCATCCACACCGGCATCTCCGAGCTCGACCGGGCAACCGGCGGCGGCTTCGTGCGCGGCTCGGCCGTGCTGATCGGCGGCGACCCGGGGATCGGCAAGTCCACCCTGCTGATGCAGGCGGCGGCAGCGCTGTCGCGGCGTGGCCACCGGATCATCTATGTCTCGGGCGAGGAAGCCGTGGCACAGGTACGGCTGCGGGCGCAGCGGCTCGACGCCGCGGACACCGAGGTGCTGCTGGCCGCGGAAACCAACGTCGAGGACATTCTCGCCACGATCTCCGAGGGCAAGCGGCCCGACCTGGTGATCATCGATTCGATCCAGACGCTGTGGAGCGACACGGCGGATTCGGCGCCTGGCACCGTGACCCAGGTCCGGACCGGCGTGCAGGCGATGATCCGGTTTGCCAAGCAGACGGGTGCCGCCATGGTGCTCGTCGGCCATGTGACGAAGGAAGGGCAGATCGCGGGTCCGCGCGTCGTGGAGCACATGGTCGACGCGGTGCTCTACTTCGAGGGCGACCGCGGCCACCAGTACCGCATCCTGCGCACCGTCAAGAACCGCTTCGGCCCCACCGACGAGATCGGCGTCTTCGAGATGTCGGACAAGGGGCTGCGGGAGGTTACCAACCCCTCCGAGCTCTTCCTCGGCGAACGCAACGCGAAATCGCCGGGCGCGGCCGTCTTTGCCGGCATGGAAGGGACGCGACCGGTGCTGGTGGAGGTTCAGGCGCTCGTGGCGCCGACCTCGCTCGGCACGCCGCGACGGGCGGTGGTCGGCTGGGATTCGTCCCGGCTGTCGATGATTCTTGCCGTCCTCGAGGCCCATTGCGGCGTCCGGTTCGGCCAGCATGACGTCTATCTCAACGTCGCCGGCGGGTACCGCATCTCCGAACCGGCCGCAGATCTTGCCGTTGCGTCGGCACTGGTCTCATCGCTTGCCGGGGCTCCTTTGCCTGCCGATTTCGTCTACTTCGGCGAGATCAGCCTGTCGGGTGCCGTGCGGCCGGTGTCGCAGACGCCGCAGCGGCTGAAGGAGGCGGAAAAGCTCGGTTTTGCCGGCGCCATGCTGCCGGCCAGTTCGGCGGAGCTGCCGAAATCCGGCAGCCGCTGGACCGAAATCGAGGACCTGCCGGACCTCGTCAGCCGTATCGCCGGCTCGGCGTCGAAGCTTGCAAGGCCGCAGGAAGAGGATTGATCTTCCGTTACCCGATGCGCTGTTGTAAGAGACTGCCGGAATGCCAAGGGCCGTGAGAGCGCGGCCAAGTCCTGGAGTACGTCCTACATGCCCATCACGATCTTCGACGGTATCGTCATCGGCGTCACGCTGTTTTCAGCGGTGCTTGCCATGGTGCGCGGG
Source organism: Pseudorhizobium marinum (assembly GCF_000705355.1). Taxonomy (NCBI): domain Bacteria; kingdom Pseudomonadati; phylum Pseudomonadota; class Alphaproteobacteria; order Hyphomicrobiales; family Rhizobiaceae; genus Pseudorhizobium; species Pseudorhizobium marinum. Next base: position 72,418 of record NZ_JMQK01000006.1, on the reverse strand, counting down.
TTTTCGCGCGAGGTCCTGTCGATCGCCAGCTGGGTGGGTTCGGTTGCCGCTGCCTACTACCTCTACCCGCTGCTGGTGCCCTATGCGCAGAGCTATACGACCGACGACCGCATCGCGATCGCGGCTTCGGCCGGGATCATCTTCATCCTGGCGCTGATCCTGATCTCGTTCATCACCTCGCGGATTGCCGATTTCATCATCGACAGCCGTATCGGCGCGCTCGACCGCACGCTCGGCTTCCTGTTCGGTGCCGCCCGCGGCATCCTGCTGCTGGTCGTTGCCGTCGCCTTCTGGAACTGGCTGGTGGACGTGCGTTCGCAGCCGGACTGGGTGCGGGACGCCAAGTCCAAGCCTTTCCTCGACACGCTGGTCGGCCGCCTCGAAGCCGTGCTGCCGGAAGACATCGAGCCGCAGATCCGCGCCCGGATCACCGGCCAGGAGACGGCACCTGTGGATGGCGCACCGACCACCGGCCAGCCTCCGGCAGAAAGCGCTCCCGCCGAAGATGCACCTGCGCCAAACAATTGACGATTTGTTGCGGTTGATGCGCGGTCACGCATCACCATTTGTGCTATTATTCGAGAAGTCACAGGAACGGGCTGGCAGCGTGACATGATCCACGCCGGCCAGTTCTTTCATTTTCCGAAAGGCAAGGTCCCGCAGATGAACGAGCCGGTTTCGCAGTCGATCGCCGACGAACTTGATGGTGACACGCTTCACGAGGAGTGCGGGGTGTTCGGCATCCTCGGTCATCCCGATGCAGCGGCACTGACGGCACTGGGCCTGCACGCCCTGCAGCACCGCGGCCAGGAGGCCGCCGGCATCGTCTCCTTCGACGGCACGCGCTTCCATTCGGAGCGGCGCATGGGCCTGGTCGGCGACCATTACACCGATCCGGTAACGCTGGCGAAGCTGCCCGGTACCATTTCCATCGGCCATGTCCGCTATTCGACCACCGGCGAAGTGGCACTGCGCAACGTGCAGCCGCTGTTTGCTGAACTGGAAGTGGGCGGCATCGCGATCGCACACAACGGCAACTTCACCAACGGGCTGACGCTGCGGCGCCAGTTGATCGCCGGTGGCGCCATCTGCCAGTCGACGTCCGACACCGAAGTGGTTCTGCATCTCATCGCCCGGTCCCGCTACACCTCGACGGCCGACCGCTTCATCGACGCGATCCGCCAGATGGAAGGCGGCTACTCGATGGTTGCCATCACCCGCACCAAGCTGATCGCCGCCCGCGATCCCACCGGCATCCGGCCGCTCGTCATGGGCGAGCTCGACGGCAAGCCGATCTTCTGCTCCGAGACCTGCGCTCTCGACATCATCGGCGCGAAATACGTCCGCGACGTGGAGAATGGCGAAGTCATCATCTGCGAAATCCAGGCAGACGGCTCGGTCACCATCGACGCGCGCAAGGCCGGCAACACGCAGCCCGAGCGCCTCTGCCTGTTCGAGTACGTCTACTTCGCCCGTCCCGATTCCGTTGTCGGCGGCCGCAGCGTCTATGTCGCCCGCAAGAACATGGGCATCAATCTCGCCCACGAAGCACCCGTCGATGCGGATGTGGTCGTCCCGGTTCCCGACGGCGGCACCCCGGCGGCGCTCGGCTATGCTCAAGCGAGCGGCATTCCGTTCGAGTACGGCATCATCCGCAACCATTACGTCGGCCGCACCTTCATCGAGCCGACCCAGCAGATCCGCGCCTTCGGCGTGAAGCTGAAGCATTCCGCCAACCGGGCGATGATCGAGGGCAAGCGCGTCATTCTCGTCGACGATTCGATCGTCCGGGGCACGACCTCGCTGAAGATCGTGCAGATGATCCGCGAGGCAGGCGCCAAGGAAGTGCATCTGCGCGTTGCCAGCCCGATGATCTACTATCCGGACTTCTACGGCATCGACACGCCGGACGCCGACAAGCTGCTCGCCAACCAATACGACAGCCTGGAAGCGATGTGCGCCTATATCGGTGCCGATTCGCTGGCGTTCCTGTCGATCAACGGCCTCTATCAGGCGGTCGGCGGCGAGGATCGCAACCCCGCCCGGCCGCAGTTTACCGACCATTATTTCACCGGCGACTATCCGACACGGCTCCTCGACAAGAGCGGCGAATCCATGGGCAACAAGATCTCCATGCTCGCCAGCAACGGCTGACCGGCGACAAAAAGCACGGTTTCCATCCCGGCTGAAAGGCTCTAGAAGGTCGCGGCGACGCGGCCTTCTTCCGTGTCGGAAGGCACGACGGAGCGGGCAGATGGACATCAATCTCAAGGACAGGATCGCGCTGGTCACCGGCGCATCGCGCGGTATCGGCTATTTCACGGCGCTGGAGCTTGCCAAGGCCGGCGCTCATGTGATCGCCTGCGCACGCACGGTCGGCGGGCTCGAGGATCTCGACGACGCCATCCAGGCGGCTGGCGGTTCGGCAACGCTGGTGCCTTTCGACCTGACCGACATGACTGCGATCGACCGTCTCGGCGCCTCCATCCACGAGCGCTGGGGCAAGCTCGACATCCTGGTCGCCAATGCCGGCATCCTGGGCGTCATCTCGCCGATCGGCCACATCGAGGCGAAGGTCTTCGAGAAGGTCATGCTGACCAATGTCACCGCCACCTGGCGGCTGATCCGCTCGGTCGAGCCGCTGCTTCTGAAGTCCGACGCCGGCCGCGCCCTGATCCTCTCCTCCGGTGCCGCCCACAAGTGCCGGCCGTTCTGGGGCGCCTATTCCGCCTCGAAGGCAGCCGTCGAGGCTCTCGCCCGCACCTGGGCGGCCGAGCAGCAACGCAAGCCGTTGCGCGTCAACGCCATCGATCCCGGCGCCACCCGTACCGCCATGCGTGCGCAGGCGATGCCGGGCGAAGACCCGACGACGCTGCCGCAGCCTTCCGAGGTGGCGAAAGCCATCCTGCCGCTTGCCTCGCCGGAGATGCAGGAGACGGGCCGGCTGTTCGTGGTGCGCGACAACAGGTTCGTCGATTACCGGATGCCGGAATAAGGCATCACCGCAAGCCCGCGGGCTTCTCCTGCGGGCTTGACCGGCTGCCTCCGCCGCGCCATAACTTGCCGCATGAAAACGGCGATTTCCATCTGCGGGATCATTATTCGCTAGCGCATCCGCTGGCCTGGCCGTTCTCGTCTTTCGAAAATCCTTGAAGACAAACGTCCCGGCCCCGCCGGACGCTTGCTTTGGGAGACATTTCGATGAGCACCACGCTCAAGCTCTACAATACGCTGACCCGCGAGAAGGCCGAGTTCGAGCCGATCGATCCGCAGAACGTGCGCCTCTATGTCTGCGGCCCGACGGTCTATGACTATGCCCATATCGGCAACGCCCGCCCGGTGATCGTCTTCGACGTGCTCTTCCGGCTGCTGCGCCACATCCATGGCGCCGAGCACGTCACCTATGTCCGCAACATCACCGACGTCGACGACAAGATCAACGCGCGTGCGCTGCGCGACTTCGGCACCGGGATCGCCGATGGTTCGATGTCGCTGAACGAGGCGATCCGGGCGGTGACCGGCAAGACGGAGAGCCAGTTCCATGCGGATGTCGCCGCACTCGGCTGCCTGACGCCGACCGCCGAGCCGCGCGCGACCGACAATATCGACCAGATGGCCGTGATCATCCAGCGCCTGCTCGACCAGGGACATGCCTATGTGGCGGAGGGTTCGGAGGGGCACGAGGTGCTGTTTTCCACCGCCTCCATGGCGGATTACGGCATGCTGTCGAAGCGCAAGCTGGAAGACCAGCAGGCGGGCGCCCGGGTTGCCGTGGAAGGCCACAAGATGAACCCGGCCGATTTCGTGCTGTGGAAGCAGTCGGCCGACACCGAGCCCGGCTGGCCGGCGCGCTTCACCTTCGAGGGCGAGAGCATCGCCATCTACGGCCGTCCCGGCTGGCACATCGAATGCTCGGCCATGGCCGACCGCTATCTCTGGGAAGAGATCCAGGACCGGCTGTCGCCAAAGGCCAAGGCGCGGCCGCACCAGTTTGACATCCACGGTGGCGGGCTGGACCTGATCTTCCCACACCACGAGAACGAGATCGCCCAGTCCTGCTGCGCCTTCGACACCGACCACATGGCAAGCGTATGGATGCACAACGGCTTCCTGCAGATCGAGGGCCGCAAGATGTCGAAGTCGGAGGGCAATTTCTTCACCATCCACGACCTGCTGCATACGGAGACGTTCGGCGGCCGCAAGTGGCCGGGCGAGGTGCTGCGGCTGGCGATGCTGATGACGCACTACCGCGAGCCGATCGATTTTTCGGTGAAGCGGCTGGAGGAGGCCGAGCGGCTGATCGCCAAATGGCCGGCGATCGAGGCTGTCGCGGGTGAACCCGATCCCGCCGTGCTCGCGGCCCTTTCCGACGACCTGAACACCGTGGCGGCGGTGCAGGCGCTGCATGCGCTTGCTCAGGCCGCCAATGCCGATCCGGCGAAGCTTTCCGCCTTCGCCGCCAGCGCCACCCTCCTCGGCATCCTGCCGAAGAAGGCGGAAGTGGACGGCGCCGTTGCATCGGCGGTCGATGCGCTCGTGCAGATGCGCCTCGAAATGCTGAAGGCAAAGAACTTCGCCGAGGCCGACAAGATCCGCGACGATCTTGCCGCCAAGGGCATCCAGCTGAAGGACGGCAAGGATCCGGCCACCGGCGAGCGGGTCACGGCCTGGGAGGTCAAGCGGTGACCGAGATCCATAGCGGGGGGTGCCAGTGCGGCGCGATCCGCTTCCGCATCACGGGCGTACTGGAGGACAGTTCGATCTGTCATTGCCGGATGTGCCAGAAGGCCTTCGGCGGCTATTATGCGCCGCTGGTCAATACGCGGGGCGCAGAGCTCGTCTGGACGCGCGGGGCACCCAAACATTTCCAGTCGTCGAACCATGTCCGGCGCGGATTCTGCGAGAACTGCGGCACGCCGCTGACCTACGAGGCGGCGGATGGCGTCGCGATCGCCGCCGGGGCCTTCGACGATCCGGCCAGCGTGCCGCCGCGCATCCAGTTCGGCGTGGAGGGCAAGCTGCCCTTCGTCGATCGCCTGCACGCGCTGCCGGCGCGCGACACCATGGACGATATCGCGGCGGCGCCATTTCTGGCAGACATCATCTCCTACCAGCATCCCGACCATGAAACCGACAACTGGGACAACGAAAGCTGGCCGAAGGAGTAGGACGATGACGCAGGACCCGAACCTGAAGATGCCGAAGTGGCTGCTCTACGGGCTGATCACCAAGGGGCTCGTCGTCGTGCTGATCACCGCTGCCGTTCTGGCTTACGCATTCCTGGGCTGAGGAGAGACGACTTGGAGGAGATTTTCACCGGGGGATGCCAGTGCGGCGCCGTGCGGTTCAGGGCGGAGAAGCTCGGCCGGCCGTCGATCTGTCATTGCCGCATGTGCCAGAAGGCCTTCGGCGGCTTGTTCGGTGCGCTGGTGACGGCCGATCAGGCGCATCTGACCTGGACCCGCGGCCAGCCGAGCCTGTTCCGGTCCTCGGCCAAGGTGAAGCGCGGTTTCTGCGCCAAATGCGGCACGCCGCTGACCTACCACCATCCCGGCGGCGTGGAGCTTGCCATCGGCGCCTTCGACCAGCCGGAACGGCTGGAGCCGCAGGTGCAGGTCAACCACGACCAGCGGCTGCCGTGGATCGACCATCTGTTTACGAAACCCGCCGTCAGCACACCGGAGATGGAGGCCCATTTCGCCTCCGTCGTCTCCTACCAGCATCCCGATCACGACACGGCCGTCTGGCCGCCGGAGGACGACAACGATGACCCATGACCTGCGCGGCTTCTATCCCGAGATCGAACCCTACGAGAGCGGCCATCTCGACGTCGGCGACGGCCACCGGGTCTACTGGGAGCGGGTCGGCACGAAGGGCGCCAAGCCCGCTGTCTTCGTGCATGGCGGTCCCGGCGGCGGCTTCGGCCCCGGCAACCGCCGGCTGTTCGATCCGGCACTCTACGACGTGCTGCTGTTCGACCAGCGCGGCTGCGGCAAGTCCACGCCCTATGCCTCGCTGGATGCCAATACCACCTGGCACCTCGTCGCCGACATGGAGAAGCTGCGGGAGATGATGGGGGTCGAGACCTGGCAGGTGTTCGGCGGATCCTGGGGCTCCACGCTGGCGCTCGCTTATGCGCAGACGCATCCGCAGCGGGTGTCGGAGCTTTTGCTGCGCGGCATCTACACTCTGACGCGGGCAGAGCTGCTCTGGTACTACCAGTTCGGCGTCTCGGAGATGTTTCCAGACAAGTGGGAGCGCTTCATCGCGCCCATTCCGGAGGCCGAGCGCGGCGACCTGATGGCCGCCTACCGCACCTATCTGACCGGCGACGACGAGGCGAAGAAGCGCGAATGCGCCGTCGCCTGGAGCACCTGGGAGGGCGAGACGATCACGCTCCTGCCCAACCCCGATTATTCTGCGCATTTCCATGACCCCGACTATGCGCTCGCCTTTGCCCGCATCGAGAACCATTACTTCGTCCATGCCGGCTGGCTGGAGGAAGGACAGCTGCTGCGCGATGCGCACAAGCTGAAGGACATTCCGGGCGTCATCATCCATGGCCGCTACGACATGCCCTGCCCGCTCAAATACGCCTGGCAGCTGCACAAGGCCTGGCCGAAGGCGGACTTCCATATCATCGAAGGTGCGGGCCACGCCTATCTGGAGCCCGGCATCCTCGACCAGCTGATCCGCGCCACCGACCGCTTTGCGGGAAAGGCCGCAGACCGATGACGCGCGAACGCATCTACCTTTTCGACACGACACTGCGTGACGGACAGCAGACGCCGGGCATCGACTTCTCGGTCGAGGACAAAATCGCCATCTCCGGCATGCTGGACGGCTTCGGGTTTGATTATGTCGAGGGCGGATACCCGGGCGCCAATCCGACCGATACGGCCTTCTTCGCCGAGAAGCGCACCAACAAGGCAGCCTTCGTCGCCTTCGGCATGACCAAGCGCGCCGGCATCTCGGCCTCCAACGATCCGGGGCTCGTCACACTCCTGCAGGCAAAAAGCGATGCGATCTGCTTCGTCGCGAAAAGCTGGGACTATCACGTCGAGGTGGCGCTCGGCTGCACCAACGAGGAGAACCTCCAGTCCATCCGCGAGAGCGTCGAGGCGGCGCGCGCCGCGGGCAAGGAGGCGCTGGTCGACTGCGAACATTTCTTCGACGGCTACAAGGCCAATCCGGACTATGCCCTGGCCTGCGCCCGAACCGCCCACGAGTCTGGCGCCCGCTGGGTGGTGCTTTGCGACACCAATGGCGGCACGCAGCCGGCGGAGATCCGCGACATCGTCGGCGCGGTGATTGCCGCCGGCATTCCCGGCGCGGCACTCGGCATCCACGCCCATGACGACACGGGCCAGGCGGTCGCCAATTCGCTGGCCGCCGTCGAGGCGGGCTGTCGCCAGATCCAGGGCACGCTGAACGGCATCGGCGAGCGCTGCGGCAATGCCAACCTGGTGACGCTGATCGCGACGCTGTCGCTCAAGGACGCCTATGCCAGCCGTTTCGAGACCGGCATCGATGCCGAAGGGCTGGGCGGACTGACCTCGCTCTCGCATGCCTTCGACGAGCTGTTGAACCGTTCGCCAAACCATCAGGCGCCCTATGTGGGCGCATCGGCGTTCGCGACTAAGGCCGGCATCCATGCCTCGGCGCTCCTGAAGGACCCGCGGACCTACGAGCACGTTCCGCCGGAAAGCGTCGGCAACTTCCGCAAGGTGATGGTCTCCGACCAGGGCGGCAAGTCGAACTTCATCAACGCCCTGAAGCGTCGCGGCATTGCGGTCGCCAAGGACGATCCGAAGCTCGACCGGCTGATCTCCATCGTCAAGGACCGCGAGTCGACGGGCTATGCCTACGAGGGCGCCGACGCCAGCTTCGAGCTTCTGGCGCATCGCACGCTCGGCACCATTCCCGATTTCTTCACCGTCGACAGCTTCCGGGTGATGGTGGAGCGCCGCTTCGATTCCAACGGCCGCATCAAGACGGTCTCGGAAGCGGTGGTGAAGCTCGATGTCGATGGCGAGCAGGTGATGTCGGTGGCGGAGGGCGACGGCCCGGTCAACGCGCTCGATCTCGCGCTGCGCAAGGACCTTGGCAAGTATCAGGCGGAGATTGCCGACCTGGTGCTGGCCGACTTCAAGGTGCGCATCCTGAACGGCGGTACCGCCGCGATCACCCGGGTGCTGATCGAATCGAGCGACGGCGACGGCAGCCGCTGGTGGACCGTCGGCGTCTCGGAAAACATCATCGATGCCTCGTTCCAGGCGCTGATCGATTCGATCGTCTACAAGCTGATGAAGAACCGCGATCTCGCGGGCCGGATGGCGGCGGAGTAGTCAAGGCTCCGCCTTCGACAGTCCCCAGTCCGGCTCGGAATACCATTCCTGCTCCCCGTCCTGCGCCTCTCGGCGCCAGCGAAGCTGCCGGACCTCACGGGCGATCCGCCGCCGGAATGCCGCCTCCAGACCCTTGTGGCGACCGGGCGGCGGTGGCTCCTGACCTTCCGCCCAGATGAAGGAGACCGGCTGCAGGAAGCGGGCGCCGAAGCCGCTGTCCCGCCGGTCGACAAGCAGGAAGCCCGCCATCCGCGAGGCGCCAAGCGGTTTGCCGGCATCATCCAGAGCGGGGACACCCAGAGGGAAGAGGAGCCGCCCGCCCGGCGCCAGATTGTCGATCCAGGCGGCCGGCGGATGATCCAGGGCGAAGTTGGCGTAGATGACGTCCACTTCATGATCGGGGAGCAGCGTCGCGTCGCCCTCCACCACCTCGACATTGGCATGGTCGCGGAGATTGTCGCGGGCCCGCGCGGCGAGCACCGGATCGTATTCGACGGCCAGCACATGGCCGGACGGGCCGACAAGCTCCGCCAGGATGGCGCTGTAGTAGCCGGTGCCGGCGCCGAGGTGGGCCACGCGCTCGCCGGGGCGGATCGCGAGCTGGTTCAGGGCCGAGGCATGCAGCGAGGGAACGCCGTTGTTGACGTGGCGGGTGCGGTCGAGCGCCACCAGCATGTCCTGGTAGAGGACCATGGGATCGTCGGAGGCGAGCTCCCGGTAGCGCGAGAAATCATTGTAGAACCAAGGCGGAGGCTCGAGATAATCCTCTCGTGCGACCCTGGCGAAGGCGGCCAGCAGGGCAGGATCGTCGGTGACGCCGGCCTTCGCCAGGACATGCCGGGCGAACAATTGTCGATGGATCGGCTGCTCTTCGAAGCTCATCCTGCCCCCAACACGATCGGTGCTTTTGCGCTGGATAAATTCATGACCGCGATCAACGCTTCACGCAAATGAATTGGTTCACCGTCCGGCATGGGAGTAGATCGGGCGATAATCAGAACAAACGATTGGAAACACCCGATGGCCACCAGTGACGCGCCCGTTCCGGCGAAGAACGAGGATTCGCCGCGCGGCTTCGCCTTCGCACTGACGGCCTATTTCCTGTGGGGCTTCCTGCCGATCTACATGAAGGCAGTCTCCCACATGTCGCCCTTCGAGGTGCTGGCGCACCGCGTCGTCTGGTCGGTGCCGATCGCCGGACTGGTGCTCTTTCTCCTGCGCCGGACCCAGGACCTGAAGGTCGCCTTCCGGTCGCCGCGCATCCTCATGATGGCCGGCCTCACGGCGGCGCTGATCACGGTGAACTGGGGGATCTACGTCTGGGCGATTTCCGTCGATCGCGCCCTTGATACGGCGCTCGGCTATTTCATCAATCCGCTTTTCAGCATCTTCCTCGCCGCGGTGCTGCTCAAGGAGCGCCTGCAGCCGGTCCAGCTGGTGGCGATCGCGCTCGTCGTCGTCGCCGTCGTCATCCTGACCTTCGACGCCGGTGGCCTGCCCTGGGTTTCGCTGGCGCTGACCTTCAGCTGGGGCTTCTACGCCTTCTTCCGCAAGACGCTGCCGGTGGGACCGAACCAGGGCTTCTTCCTCGAGGTGCTGATCCTCAGCCCGCCGGCCCTGCTCTACATTCTGTATTCGGAAGCGACAGGCACGGGCCACCTCTTCAACGGCAGCATGTCCGATACACTGCTGCTGATCGGCAGCGGCATCATCACGGCCGGACCGCTGATGATCTACGCCAATGGCGCGAAACTGCTGCGGCTGTCGACGATCGGCATCATGCAGTATGTGGCGCCGACCATGATCTTCCTGATCGCGGTCTTCGTCTTCCACGAGTCGCTCAGCACGGTGAAGCTTTCCGCTTTCGTGCTGATCTGGGTGGCCCTGGCCATCTACAGCTGGGGCCTGCTGCGAGGAAGCCGGGGACGGTAGAACCGGCCTCCCGCCCGATCAGAGGCGGGAGATCAGGTCCTCCTGACCCTGCGGCGGGGTGCGTCCCTCGCTGCGATCGAGGATGGCAGGCACGATGTCGGCGACCTCGTCGATCACCATCGGCTGGACCAGGTGCGCACGGTGGATGAAGCCCTGCTCGCGCATGTGGTCGACAAGGTCGAGCATCGGATTCCAGAAGCCGCCGATGTTGGCGAAGACCATCGGCTTCTCGTGGCGGCCGAGCTGTCCCCAGGTCATGATCTCGACGATCTCCTCCAGGGTGCCGATGCCGCCCGGAAGCGTCACGAAGGCATCGGAGCGCTCGAACATGGCGTGCTTGCGCGCATGCATGTCCTCGGTCACGATCAGTTCGTCGAGTTTGGTCAGCGACTGGCGGGTCGCCTCCATGTCGACGAGGAATTCGGGAATGATTCCCGTCACCCGGCCACCGTTTTCCAGGACGCCGGCAGCCACCGCGCCCATGATGCCCTTGGTGCCGCCGCCGTAGACCAGGCGCAGCCCATGCGCGGCGATCGATTTTCCGAGCGCGCGGCCGGCGGCGATATAGGCGGGGTCGCGGCCCGGCTGGGAACCGCAATAGACGCAGATGGACTGAATGGGCACTATCAACTCCAGGAGATTTCGCTGAGGACGAGCCGCGGCAACGACTCCACGCCAAAGTGACGGGAAACAGCCGGGACAGCAAGGTTAGATAGTCCGAAAAGCTTGTGAAGCCAGTGGGAAAGAGGTAATTCGGATAGACAGACGGAAATATCCGTCCGGAGATTTATAGACATGAGAAACCGCGCCGGCTGGCTGGCATTTGTTGTCCTCGTTGCTGCGACCCTGCTGATGGTCTTCTTCGTGCTGCCTCGCATCTCCAGCGATGGCGAGCGGATCAGCGACGCCGTGAACCAGGCAGGCCAGACGGTGAAGGAAGCGGTGACCGAGGAAACGCCGCCCGTGAACCCGCCGGCGAAGCCGTCCTCGAGCGTTGCCACGGCGCCGGACACTGCGACCGCGGACAGCACGCAGCCGACAGCCGCGCCCGTCACGCCGGCCTTCGACGTGCTTCGCGTCGAGCCGGACGGTTCCACGGTTATTGCCGGGCGTGCGGAGCCCGGCGCAACGATCGAAGTCAACGGCGGCGACGCGGCCATTGCCAGCACCAAGGTGGGACCCAGCGGCGATTTCGTCATTGCGCTGGATGAGCCGCTGCCGGCCGGCGATTACCAGCTGACCCTGAAGGCGACGACGCCGGACGGGCGGACCGTCACATCCGACGAGACCGCGACGGTCTCCATTCCCGATAACGCCAGCGGCAAGCTGCTCGCCATGGTGACGAAGCCCGGCAAGGCCAGCCGTCTGGTCAGCGTTCCGGCCGCGGATGCGGCGACGGCAAACACGAGCGCGAGCGCTCAGGTTCCGACACCCGATGGCACGGATAGCGCGATCGCCGGCGACACCGGCACGCCATCCCTCCCCGCCATGCCGGATGCAGCGTCCGATCTCGTCGCCTCGGCACCTCCTGCATCGACCATGCCGACGCCCGCCGAACCTTCGGCACCCTCCGCGCCTTCCGCAGAACTGCAGGTGACGGCCGTCGAGATCGAGAGCAATCGTATTTTCATCGCCGGTACGTCGCCAGCCGGTGCCTCCCTCGTCGGCTTTGCGGGCGAGCAGCCGGTCGGCCGTTCCAAGGCAGGTCCTGACGGCCACTTCGTCATCGAGGGTACAGTCGAGCTTGCGGTCGGCCAGCATGTGATCGCCGTCGAGATGCTCGACAGCAACGGCAAGACCGCACTGCGTGTGGACGTCCCCTTCAACCGCCCGGCGGGCGAGCAGGTCGCAGCCGTGGCCGGCCAGCAGGGGCCAAATTCGATTTCGCCGATCGACGGCGGCGCCTTCGACAGGCTTCGCAACGAAACCGCCCGCGCCTTCGCCCTCCTGCGGGATCTCTACAAGAACGGCGGCGAGCCTTCCGGGGAAGAACTGGCTGCCGCCCGTTCGGCCACCAGTATCGCGCTCACCTCGCTGTCGGAATACCGGCTGCCTGCGGGCACCACTGCCGCGGTTCAGGATATCGTCGGACAGACTGCCAGACAGGCTGCCGAAGCGCTGGAGGCCATCAAGAGGCTTCCGGACGACCCCAAGTCTGTCGGACAGGATCTGGAGAGCGTCGCCTCCATCATCGAGCGTGCTGTCGGCCCGGCGATTGCCGAAGACACCCCAGCCGATGAGGATGCCACCTTGCAGGCCGCGGAAGACGGTCCGAGAACCATCTCTCAGGCGCCTCTGACGCAAAGCAGCAACTCGGTGATCATCCGTCGCGGCGACACGCTCTGGCAGATTTCCCGCCGCCTCTACGGCCAGGGCGTCCGCTACACGACGATCTATCTCGCCAACCAGGACCAGATCATCGATCCGGACCTGATCGAGCCAGGACAGATCTTCGGCGTTCCGGGCGAGGCCCGGCCGGATTCCGAAGAGCTGCACCGCAAGCGCCTCCAGAAGCTGATCCGCTAGAGGCCGGCCGGCGCAATCCCATCCTTTTGACGTGCAGTCGGTGCCGGCTTCAGTCTGCCAGTCGCGTCTCCCTGCGAGTTTGCCCGGAATCGTTGCAAGATCGGGCGCCAGGGCCTATGTCCGCTGAGGCCCGTTCGGGCCGCGCCTCTCGGAGACCAGCATGACCAACCGGAAGAAGACCGTTTCGGCGGATTCCAGCAACCCGTTCTCGACGCTCGTCAACCTGTGGCCCTACATGTGGCCGCATGGTCGCGCCGACCTGAAGCTCCGGGTGGTCTGGGCAACCTTTTTCCTGTTCGTGGCCAAGATCGTGCTGCTCGGTGTTCCCTATTTCTTCAAGTGGGCAACCGACGCGCTGAACGGCGAGGTCGACATGACGGGGCTGTTGCCCGTCTTCATGCTCGGTGCCGTGGCGCTGGTGATCGCCTACAACCTCACCCGCATCCTGCAGGTGGGCCTGAACCAGTTGCGGGACGCGCTGTTTGCAAGCGTCGGCCAGCATGCGGTGCGGCAGCTCGCCTACAAGACCTTCGTGCACATGCACAAGCTTTCGCTGCGCTTTCACCTGGAGCGCAAGACGGGCGGCCTTTCGCGCATCATCGAGCGCGGCACCAAGGGCATCGAGACGATCGTCCGTTTCACCATTCTCAATTCGGTCCCGACGCTTGTGGAATTCCTGCTGACGGCGGTGATCTTCTGGTTCAGCTACGGCCTGGCGTATGTCGCCGTGACGGCGGTCACCGTCGCGGCCTATGTCTGGTTCACCGTACGGGCGAGCGACTGGCGCATCTCGATCCGTCGCTCGATGAACGACAGCGACACCGACGCCAACACGAAGGCGATCGATTCGCTCCTCAACTTCGAGACGGTCAAATATTTCGGCAACGAGGAGATGGAGGCCCGCCGCTTCGATTCCTCGATGGCGCGCTACGAGAAGTCCGCGACCCAGGTCTGGACCTCGCTCGGCTGGCTGAACTTCGGTCAGGGCGTCATCTTCGGCCTCGGCATGGCCGCCATGATGGTGATGTCGGCGCTCGCCGTGCAGCGCGGCGAGCAGACGATCGGCGACTTCGTCTTCGTCAATGCGCTCCTGCTGCAGCTCTCGGTGCCGCTCAACTTCATCGGTTTCGTCTACCGCGAAATCCGCCAGGGTCTCACCGATATCGAGCAGATGTTCGATCTCCTGGAGGTCGAGGCGGAGGTCAAGGACCGTCCGGATGCCACGACGCTGCAGATCCGACAGGGGGCCATCGCCTTCAAGGACGTCCATTTCGCCTACGACGAGAACCGCCCGATCCTGAAGGGCCTGTCGTTCGAAGTGCCGGCGGGCAAGACGGTGGCGATCGTCGGCCCGTCCGGCGCCGGCAAGTCGACCATTTCGCGGCTCCTCTACCGCTTCTACGACATCCAACAGGGCTCCATCACCATCGATGGCCAGGATGTCCGCGCGGTGACGCAGAAGTCGCTGCGCACGGCCATCGGCATGGTGCCCCAGGACACGGTGCTCTTCAACGACACGATCGCCTACAACATCCGCTACGGCCGGCTTTCGGCAACGGACGAGGAGGTTTCCGCGGCGGCCGAGGTGGCGCAGATCGGCACCTTCCTGCGCAACCTTCCGCATGGCTATGACACCATGGTCGGCGAGCGCGGACTGAAGCTCTCCGGCGGCGAGAAGCAGCGCGTGGCGATCGCGAGAACGATCCTGAAGGCGCCGCCGATCCTGATCCTCGACGAGGCGACCTCGGCGCTCGACACCACGACCGAGCAGGAGATCCAGTCGGCCCTCGACATCGTCTCGAAGAACCGCACGACGCTGGTCATCGCCCACCGGCTGTCCACCGTCATCGGTGCCGACGAGATCATCGTGCTCCGGGACGGCAAGATTGCAGAGCGCGGCACTCATCAGGGCCTGTTGGAGGCCGACGGCCTCTATGCCTCGATGTGGAACCGCCAGCGGGAAGCGACCCAGGCCGAAGAGCATCTGCGCAAGGTGCGCGACAGCGACGACCTCGGCGTCATCATGCGCCTGGCCCCCGCCACCTGAGGCGAGACGGAACCGCATTGCCCCGAAAACGGTTTGCTAGTAGTCAGCGTTAACTGACAATCCCAGGAGACCCCGTTGAGCAATCTGTTCGATACCATCCGCAACACGCTCGTGCCCATCCACAAGGAAGGCTACGTGTTCATCGCCGCCTTCTTCGTGGCGTCGCTCATTCTCGGCTGGATCGCCGAGCCGCTGTTCTGGATCGGCCTCGTCCTGACGCTGTGGTGCGCCTACTTCTTCCGCGATCCCGAGCGCGTCGTGCCGCAGGACGACGATCTGGTGCTGAGCCCGGCCGACGGCCGCGTGTCCTCCGTACAGATGGTCGTGCCGCCGGCGGAAATGAACCTCGGCACGGAGCCCATGCTGCGCATCTCCGTGTTCATGAACGTGTTCGACTGCCACATCAACCGGTCGCCGGTGCGTGGACAGGTGACCACCATCCAGTATCGCGCCGGCCAGTTCGTCAATGCCGAACTCGACAAGGCCAGCGAAGACAACGAACGCAACGGCATGGTGATCGAGACGCGCCACGGCAACATCGGCGTCGTGCAGATCGCCGGTCTGGTTGCCCGCCGCATCGTCTGCTGGGTCAAGCCCACCGAACCGGTGAATGCCGGCGAGCGATTCGGTCTCATCCGCTTCGGCTCGCGTCTCGACGTTCTGCTGCCAGCCGGCGCGCAGCCGCGCGTTTCCGTTGGCCAGCGGACCTACGGCGGCGAGACCGTCATTGCCGAATTCGGGTCGACCAAGGGTCCAACCATCAGCCGCCGCAGCTAACAGCAAGGAGACACCATGGAGACGCCAGACACCTCGACAGAGACGGCCCGGCCCGACGATAGCGGCCGGGGCCCGCGGTTGAGGGAGATCCCGATCCGGCTGATGGTCCCGAACCTCATCACCGTGTTGGCGATCTGCGCCGGACTGACAGGCATCCGTCTCGGCTTCGAAGGCCGGTACGAGTTGGCCGTCGCCATGGTGCTGCTGGCCGCATTCCTCGATGGTATCGACGGGCGTGTCGCGCGGCTCCTCAAGGCAAACTCCCGCTTCGGCGTGCAGATGGATTCGCTTGCCGACATCATCAACTTCGGCGTGGCGCCCGCCCTCGTCTCCTACGCCTTCCTGCTGGATCATGCCCGCTCGCTGGGCTGGATCGCCGCCCTCATCTACGCCATTGGTGCAGGCCTTCGGCTGGCGCGCTTCAACGTGATGGAGGAGCGGCAGGAGAAGGCGGCCTGGCAGTCGGAATTCTTCGTCGGCGTGCCGGCGCCGCTCGGCGCCGTGCTGGTGCTGCTGCCGGTCTATCTCGGCTTCCTCGGCGTGGAACCCTCCCCCGTCTTCGTCTATGGCAGCGTCGCCTACACCGTTCTGATCGGCTACCTGCTGGTGAGCCGCGTGCCCGTGTGGTCGGGCAAGTCCCAGACCAAGGTCCGGCGCGACCTGATGCTGCCGATCCTGCTTGCCGGCGTGCTCTATGTCGCCCTGCTGATGAGCTATACGTGGCAGGTGCTGGTGATCACGGTTGTTGCCTATCTCGCCTTCCTCCCCTTCAGCGCCCGTCTCTGGCATCGCCGCTACGGGACGCTGACGATCGAGGACGACGAGGCCAACGTCTAGGCCTCGGCGCCGCCTTTCGAGGCGGAACTGTCACAGTCTGCAAGGCTTTTTCGAGGTGCGGGCGGCGGGCGAAGGTGACGGCGCCGGCCGCCACTATTCCGCCCGTTTTCCAGACGAAAGCCGATTCACCAGTCCATCGACTGTCTGAATCGCCAGCGTGAGGAGAGACCCCGTGACCACCGAGAACAGTGCAGCAGCAGAGCAGGCCAAGACCGAAGCGCAGGCCCATCCCTACCGTCCGCTCGGCCTGAAGGCCGTCGTTGCTGCCGCCCTGATGCTGAAGCCGAAGCAGGCTCTCAAGCCAGCCGGCTGATCGGGCCGCTCAGCCCGCGCTGCCGAGACTGAACAGCAGTCCAAGGGCAAGCAGGCTCATCACCACTCCGATGAGGATGTCCAGGACCCGCCAGGCGGCGGGTCTGGCAAAGAGCGGCGCCAGCAGCCGCGCACCATATCCAAGCCCGAAGAACCATACGAAGGATGCGACCGCCGCTCCGATGCCGTAGGCTGCCCGCTCGCGGCCCTCGAAGGCTGCCGAAAGGCTTCCCAGCAGCACCACCGTATCGAGATAGACGTGCGGGTTGAGGAAGGTGAAGGCGAGGCAGGTGGCGATCGCCTGCTTCAGGTCCATGCCCTGCGGGCTTCCCGCCACCATTGCCGCCGGCCGCCAGGCGCGCCGGAACGCCATGGCCGCATAGGTCGCCAGGAAGGCGGCGCCGGCCAGTGTGACGACCGTGATCAGCGTCGGCGAGCGCGATATGATCGACCCCAGGCCCGCGACCCCTGCCCCGATCAGCAGAGCGTCCGACAGCGCGCAGATCAGGCAGAGGACGAAGACGTGACGGCGGATGAGGCCTTGGCGCAGGATGAAGGCGTTCTGGGCGCCGATGGCGATGATCAGCGAACCGCCGAGCGCAAAGCCGGAAACTGTTGCAGAGAGCATGACTGTCAGACCTGATGGATTGGCTGGAGGAAATCAGAAGAGCGACATCTGCGGGCTTTCGCCCTTCGACGGCTTCCGGGGAGGTTCGGTGGGTTCGGCGAGCGCAACAGGCTTCTGGACGTCCGGCCCCATGTTGGAGACCTTGTTGACGAGGTCGGAGACGGGAATTGCCTCGAAGAATTCGTCCTCGACGGGCTGCATCAGATCGGCCACCGCGCGCGGCTCCTGGGTCCTGCAGTCCAGCCAGCGGCTGAAGTCTTCCGGCCTGATGACGACCGGCATGCGGTCATGGATCAGGCGAACCGCGGCATTCGCCCGGGTGGTCAGGATGGCGGCGGTGTCCACCTCCGAGCCTTCCGCCGATGCGTAGGTCTCCATCAGGCCGCCGAAGGCGAGCAGCCCGCCGGCCTTCGGGCGGATCCAGTAGGCCTGCGGCTTCACGCCCGTCTCCTTGGGCGGGCGGCGCCATTCGTAGAAGCCGGAGGCGGGCACGAGAATGCGCCGATGCCGCATCGCCGCCCGGAAGGATGCCTTCTCCGCAGCCGTCTCCGAACGGGCATTGATCAGGAGCGGAAACTCGCCCGGATCTTTCAACCATCCCGGGATGAAGCCCCAGCGGGCCAGGAGCGCACGGCGCTCGGGCAGATTGCTGCCCGGCCGCTCACGCTCGGAACCGATGACAACCAGCACCGGCTGCGTCGGCGCGATGTTGTAGCGGGCCGGGAAGGAATCGATATCGACGACGCTCAGGAAATGCAGGATTTCCTCCGGCGTTGCGGTCAGGGCGTAGCGTCCACACATGCGCCTGTCATCGCACCGGCTCCCGGGTTGGTCAAGAAGGCCGCTAGCCGCGCGGGCCGAAGAGAATCAACGCGGCGCCGGCGAGGCAGACGAGACCGCCGCCGACATCCCAGCGGTCCGGCAGGCGTCCCTCCACCAGCCAGAGCCACAGCAGCGAGGCGACGATGTAGATGCCGCCATAGGCGGCATAGGTGCGGCCGGCGGCATCGCTTGGAACGAGCGCCAGAACGCCGGCGAAGATCGCCAGCGACAGCATGCCGGGCGCCAGCCACCAGACCGGCTTGTCGAGCCGCCACCAGGCCCAGAAGGCGAAACAGCCGGCGATTTCCGCGAGCGCTGCAATCGAGAAGAGGAAATAGGCTTTCATTTCGCGGCCTGGCGTTTGAATCGGGAGACAATCGTTCTACCTTGGCAGCCATGAATGACCAAACCGCAGAAACGCTTCCACAACGCGCCTCCTCCGCAATTCTCGAGCGGGAGGGCCGCTTCCTGCTCATCCGCCGGCGCAATCCGCCTGCCGCCAATTTCTATGCGTTTCCCGGCGGTCGTGCCGAACCGGGCGAGACGCCGGAGCAGACGGCGCTGCGGGAATTCTTCGAGGAAACCGGGATCACGGCACACGGCCCGGAGCTGTTTGCCACCTATGACCTGAAGTCGGACGGAGATAACGGCGAGGCTGCCAGCCACTTCTTTCTCTCCGTGTTCCTGGTTCAGGCCGATGCGGCGATGGAAGCCATTGCGGCAGATGATGCGGCGGATCAGGGATGGTATACGGTGGAGGAGATTCGCGCCCTGCCGGTGCCGGCAAGCGTGCTGGATTGCGCCGAACGGCTGCTATCACGGTGAGTTCAAGAAAAACCATGTCCCCTGTCCTGCGCGCCCATGCCGGTATTGCTCTGCTGCTTGCCCTCGCCGGGCCGCTTGCGGCCCAGGAAACGGTGCCGTCCGGTCCCTCTGCCTCCCCACCATCGCCGGTGGAAGAGGCAAAGCCGGCGCCCTACGACGCGCAGCTTGCCAGGCTTTCCGAGATCCTCGGATCGATCCATTACCTGCGCTCGCTGTGCGGCGAAGAGGACGGCGACTGGCGGCAATCCATGCAGGAACTGCTGGATGCAGAGACCGCAAGCGAACCGCGGCGGCGCGAGCGCTTGACCGCCGCCTTCAATCGCGGCTACCGGTCGTTTGCGTCGGTTCACGCCTCCTGCACCGACTCGGCGCGCACCGCGGAAGAGCGCTACCGTAACGAAGGCGCAACACTCGCTGCAGAAATTGCGGCACGGTTCGGAAATTAGGGCATTATTTACCTCTTTCGCCGGCAAGCCGTGTCGTTTTGGTAAAAGGCTGCTAGAGTCCTTAACAACGCAGTAACCCACGGGTAACCGAGGAAGACATGATGCAGACTGGCCGCAACGAAATCGACGACATGATTGTCCATGAGAAGATGCAGGTGGCCCTGGAATACCAGCATGAGGCTTGGGCCGACGGCGTTGCCGACGGCATCGAACCTGAGATCATCGCCGACGCCGCCTTTGCTCTGGCCATGCGCGAAACGATTCGCATCCATGGCGAACACGGCGCGGAAGCCATTCTCGAAACCCTTCGCGATCGCATGCTTGCAGGTGAATTTTCGCCGGAACGCATCGTGCAGTGATGTCCGAGGCCTCCTATGCGGGATGCTCCGGACCTTAGGCCAATGACCAGTTGCCGCGCGTTGGCGGTTGCCGCGATTCTGACGGCGACTTTTGCCTCCCCGCCCAAGGCGCTCGCGCTGTCGGAATTCGGCATCGGTGACACCCGGGGCACTCCAGGCTTCGAGGCAGAGACCCTGGAGAAGCCACCGGGGCTTCCGCTCCCCGAGCCGCTGATCAACCGCCGGTCAACCGATCAGTCCGACGAAGCCGACCTTCCTGTCTCCGAGCCAGATCCGCAGGACGCCGAGATCATCCTCGATGTGTCACAGCTTCCGGAGCCCGTTCGGCGGATGCGGGAGCTGATCGTCGAGGCTGCAGCCTCCGGCGACTACGAACGCCTGCGTCCGCTCACCGATCCCGGCCCACGGCAGACCCAGGTGGACAACGGAGATGGCGAGCCGGTTGACGCCATGCGCGGGCTTTCGGGCGATCCGGAAGGCTTGGAAATCCTCGCCATCCTCCTCGATATTCTGTCCACCGGCGCGGCGCGGATGGATGCCGGGACATCCGACGAGGCCTATGTCTGGCCCTATTTCGCCGGCAAGCCGCTGGCTTCCCTCACGCCTCCGGAGCGGGTGGAGCTGCTGCGCATCGTCACGGCCGGCGACCTCATGGGCATGGAAGAAGGCGGCAACTACAATTTCTACCGGCTCAGCATCACGCCGGACGGGGAATGGAAGTCGCTCACGAGCGGGGACTGAGCGCGGAAGCGCATGCCGCTCTTGCTGCCTTGCCGGCAAAGGCCTAACTGAGGGCCAGCAACAACATCCGAGTCACGCCATGCCAGCCGCCTATCTTCCAGAGCGACGCTTCGTCCGCGTCTCCGGGCCGGACGCAGAGCCGTTCCTGCAGAACCTCATCACCACGGATCTCCCCGCGCTTGCCGCAGGCGAAGCGCGTCCGGGTGCCTTGCTGACGCCGCAAGGCAAGATCCTGTTCGACTTCACCGTCTGGCGTGACGGCGACGCCTTCGTGCTGGAGACGGACGTCTCGCAGCAGGATGCGCTGCTGCGCCGCCTGACGATGTACAAGCTGCGGGCGCCGGTCGAGATTGCCCTCCTGCAGGACGAGGGCACCACCGTGACCTGGGGCGAGCATGCGGATGAGGCGGGACCGGCCGATCTGCGTTTTACGAAGGCGGGCATCCGTCTTGTCCGGCGGCCGGGACCGATTTCTGACGAAACGCCGGTGGGGGACTACGACGCCCTGCGGATCGAAGCGGGAGTTGCCGTCTCCGGTGCGGACTTCGCACTCCAGGACGCCTTTCCGCATGACGTGCTGATGGATCTGAACGGCGGGCTCTCCTTCCGCAAGGGCTGCTATGTGGGACAGGAAGTGGTGTCGCGCATGCAGCACCGCGGCACGGCCCGGCGGCGGCTGGTCGAAATCCACGCTGCGGCCGAGCTTCCAGCGACGGGCACTGCCATTACCGCCGGCGGAAAGTCGGTCGGCGCGTTGGGCACGGTCTGCGGGGAGACCGGCCTCGCCATTGTCCGCATTGATCGGGTCGGATCGGCACTCACTGCCGGTCTCCCGCTGATGGCCGGCGATGTGGCCGTCACCGCAAGCCTGCCCGACTGGAGCGGGCTTGCCTTTCCCGCCGGAGACGACGAGGCAGACGCGTGAGTGCCGCCAAACCGGTTCGCGCCTGGCAGCGCATGCTTTCGGGACGGCGGCTCGACCTGCTCGATCCCTCGCCGCTCGACGTGGAGATCTCCGACATCGCCCACGGGCTTGCCCGTGTCGCGCGCTGGAACGGCCAGACGCGTGGCGACCATGCCTTCTCGGTGGCGCAACACTGCCTGGTGGTGGAGGAGGTCTTTCGCCGCAGCAACGAGGCAGACGCGCAGTGCCTGATGATGGCGCTGCTGCATGATGCGCCCGAATATGTAATCGGCGACATGATCTCGCCGTTCAAGTCCGTCGTCGGCGGCGGCTACAAGGCGGTCGAACACCGGCTGGAGGCGGCCATCCACCTGCGCTTCGGCCTGCCGGCGCATGCCAGCCGCGAGACGAAGGCGCGGATCAAGAAGGCCGACACGGTGGCCGCCTTCTTCGAGGCGACCGTGCTTGCCGGCTTCTCGACCCAGGAGGCGCAGAAGTTCTTCGGACAGCCGCGCGGCATCACGGTGGACATGCTGCCGCTCCAGCCCATGCCCGCCCTGGAGGCGCAGTCGCTGTTCCTGCAGCGGTTTGCGGAGCTGGACGCGGGACGAACATCGGGGGCCCCGGCATGAGCGCGATCGTCGTCTGTCCGCTTGCCAGCATCGCGGAACTGGCGGTACGCCACAAGGCGAGCCACATGGTGAGCCTGATGGCGGAGAAGCACGAGTTTCACCGGCCGGGCCTCGTGCCCGCCGCGCAGCACCTGACGCTCAGGATGAACGACATCGCCTTTGCCGGCACCGGCGACCTGATCGCGCCGGCCGAAAGCCATGTGGAACAACTCATTGCGTTCGCCCGGCAGTGGGACAGGGTGGCGCCGATGGTGATCCACTGCTGGATGGGTGTGTCGCGCTCGCCTGCGGCGGCCGTGATCGCGTCGCTCGCCGTCGATCCGGATGAGGACGACCTTGCCCTGGCGCGGCGGCTTAGAAGCGTGGCGCCGCACGCGACGCCCAATACCCGCCTCATCGAGTTCGGCGACAAGCTGCTCGGGCGGGAGGGGCGGCTTGTGGCCGCCATCCGGGAGATCGGCCGCGGCAGCGAAACCGACGGCCGCGCCTCGTTCGTTCTGCCGCTCCGGTCGGATCTCTAAATTCCCCATTTATTTCTTATGGTTACGGATAAATCCGCGAAGTTTACCTGCGTTCCTTGACCTCTGCACCTGCAGCTCCAATTACCCCCTGGGCTTGAGGAAAGGAGCACTCACACGCATGGAACAGGCATCCGATATCGTGGTCGCAAGTCGCGCCGCCCTCGCCCAACTCGCGGCGCTGGCCGTCCAGTATTCCTTCTCGATCGTCGGCGCGCTGCTCCTTCTCTTCGTCGGCTGGATCGCATCCGGGATGCTCAGCCGCTGGGCCTTCCGCGGCCTGTCGCGCATCCACGGCATCGACGTGACGCTGGCGCATTTCTTCTCCAACGTGATCCGCTACGCCGTTCTTGTTCTCGTCTTCGTAATGGTGCTGGGACAGTTCGGCGTGCAGACGGCGTCCATCCTCGCGGCCCTTGGCGCCATCGGCCTGGCGATCGGGCTTGCCCTGCAGGGAACGCTGCAGAACATTGCAGCCGGGATCATGCTGCTGGTGCTGCGCCCGTTCCGCGTCGGCGAATACATCGACACCGGCAACATCAACGGCATCGTGCAGGACATCGGCCTCTTCGCCACCGAGCTGAAGACCTATGACGGGCTCTACCGGCTGGCGCCGAACTCCCTGCTCTGGAACGTGCCGGTCACCAACTACAGCCGGCTTGCCACGCGCATGCACGACTTCAAGGTCGGCATCGCCTATGAGGACGACATCGACAAGGCGCTCGCCATCATGCTCGATATCGTGCGCAAGGACGATCGGGTGCTGGACACGCCGGAGCCTTCCGCCTTCGTCATGGATCTCGGCGACAATTCGGTTGTGCTCGCGCTGCGCTACTGGGCGAACAGCTCGGTCTGGTGGATGACGAGCCGCGACATCACCAAGGCGGTGAAAGAAGCCTTCGATTCCCAGGGCATCACCATCCCCTACCCTCAGGTCACCTACCACGCCCCACCCGGCGACAGCGGACCACCGGCATTGTTGCAGATGTCGGACGAACCGGATTCGGCGCGGACCTGACGGCAAGGATGCGGCGGAGCGGTTGCACGAGGCTTCCGCTCCGCCGCCATTTCATCGGTCAGTTGGCCATGGTCGACCGGTGCGCCCAGCCGGTCATGCGCTTCTCGATCCAGGCCATCAGCGCGTACATGGCAATCCCTTCGATGGCCAGCATCAGCAGGCCCGCGAAGACCAGCGGCACGTTGAACTGGCTTTGGGCGGAACTCATCATGTTGCCGAGACCGTAGTTCGACGCGACCGTTTCGCTCAGCACCGAGCCGACGAAGGCGAGCGTGATGGCGATCTTCAGCGAGCCGAAGAAATAGGGCATCGAGCGCGGGATGCCGACCTTCAGCATGATGTCGATCTTGCGTGCGCCGAGCGCCCGCAGCACGTCCTCCGTCTCCGGCTCGATGGTCGCCAGACCGGTCGCGACATTCACGACGATCGGGAAGAAGGAGATCAGGAAGGCGGTGATGACGGCCGGAATCGTGCCGATGCCGAACCAGATCACCAGGATCGGCACGACGGCCACCTTGGGAATGGCGTTGAAGCCGATCATCAGCGGATAGAGGCCGGCATAGATCGTCTTCGACCAGCCGATGAAGAGGCCGATCGCCAGCCCGCCGATGACCGCAAGCCCGAAGCCGAGCGTGGTG
This sequence comes from Pseudorhizobium marinum, assembly GCF_000705355.1. Taxonomy (NCBI): domain Bacteria; kingdom Pseudomonadati; phylum Pseudomonadota; class Alphaproteobacteria; order Hyphomicrobiales; family Rhizobiaceae; genus Pseudorhizobium; species Pseudorhizobium marinum. The sequence continues at coordinate 48,108 of NZ_JMQK01000006.1, read as the reverse complement.
GTGAAGAGCGTCTGCAGCGAATTCTTCCAGATCGGCGACCAGTACTGCACGATGGCCTGGAAGATCCGGCTCGGCGCCGGCAGGATGGTGACCGGCGTGTCGAAGGCGATGACCAGCAGTTCCCAGACGACGAACAGGCCGATGGTGTAAAGCCAGGGCGCAGACCTGACCCAGTTGATGCGAACCGCGCCCGGCTTCTGCACGACGGCAGTTGTCTTGTCTTCCGTCACGACGGTCATGCTGCCATCCTCGCCGTCGCGATCTCGCCGTGCAACTGGTGGACGAGATCGTTGAATTCCTTCTCATACATGAGCTCGAGATCGCGCGGCCGGGCAAAGGGCACCCGGTGTTCGCGCACGATCTTGCCCGGGCGGGCACTCATCACGAAGATCTTGTCGGCGAGGAAGGAGGCCTCGCGCAGATCGTGCGTCACCAGCACGATGGTCACGCCCTGGGCCGCATGCAGGTCGCGGATGACGCACCAGAGTTCCTCACGGGTGAAGGCATCGAGGGCGCCGAAGGGCTCGTCCAGCATCAGCAGGTCCGGCTGGTGGATGAGCGCGCGGCAGAGATTGGCGCGCTGCTGCATGCCGCCGGAGAGCTGCCAGGGGAACTTCGAACCGAAGCCCTTCAACCCGACCAGTTCCAGGAGGTTCTCGGCCTGCTCGACGTATTCCTTCTTGTGCGCGCGCAGCCGGTGGCGGTGTTTCTCGACGATCTCGAGCGGCAGCAGGATGTTTTCCAGCGTCGTGCGCCACGGCAGCATCGTCGGGTTCTGGAACGCCATGCCGACGATCGACACCGGCTTCGTCACATGCTGACCGGCAACGATCACCGTTCCCGCCTGCGGGATGTGCAGGCCGGTGACAAGCTTCATCAGGGTCGACTTGCCGCAGCCGGATGGTCCCACCACCGCAGCGAAATCGCCCCGGTCGACGCGCATGGTGAGGCCGGAGACGGCGAGCGTCCCATCGGCGCCGCCATAGCGCATGTCGACGTCATCGATGGAAACGAGGTGGGACATGTGTTCTCCGTCCATGTTAGCGCGGGTCCAAGGCCCCCTCTGGCCTGCCGCCATCTCCCCCACAAGGGGGAGAGGATATGCTGGCAGGCCATGCCCCAATCACCACATTGGGTGCTGGGCAGGTTAAGCCCCTCCCCCCTTGTGGGGAGGGGTTGGGGAGGGGAAGGCTGCCTCAAGGCAGCATGCGCTCTTCCTTGGGCGGCAGGAAGCTGGCGTCGAAGACCTGCTCGGCGGTGACATTGCCCTTGAGGCCCATGGAGACCTTCAGCGTCTCGATGGATGCGGCAAGCCGCTCCATGTCGACGCCACCGAAGCCGTTGTCGACGACATAGGGCGTCTTGATGTTCATGGCGTTCGCCATGTTGAGCCGCTCGAGTTCGATGTCGGTGTTGAGCGTCTCGTTCCGCTTCAGGACGGCGGCGACGCCTTCTTCCGGATTGGCGACCGCATCGGCAAAGCCCTTGGCGAGCGCCTTCAGGAAGCCCTTGACGGCCTCCGGGTTCTCGGCGGCGAAGTCGGAGTTCACCAGCACCGAGTTGCCGTAGAGGTTGAGGCCGTTTTCCGCCATCAGGATCGTGGCGATGTCGTCGTCGGCGATGCCCTGCGCCTTGAGGTTCAGGATGACGGAGAAGGCGAAGCCGAAGACGGCGTCGACGTCGCCCTTGGCGAGCATCGGCTCGCGGACGGGGAAGCCGATCGATTCGATGGTGATGTTGCTGTCGTCGATGCCGGCGACCTCCTTGAAGGCCTTCCACTGGGCGAAGGCACCGTCCGGCGGCGGCGCACCGAGCTTCTTGCCTTCCAGCGACTTCGGATCCTCGGTGACGCCGAGCGACTTGCGTCCAACGACCGCGAAGGTCGGGCGCTCATAGACCATCATGACGGCCTTGACCTTCTGAGCCGGATCCTCGTCGAGGAACTTGATCAGCGAGTTGATGTCGCCGAAGCCCATCTGGTAGGTGCCGGTCGAAACGCGGGGAATGGCTTCGACAGAGCCATTGCCGCTGTCGATCGTGACATCGAGGCCTTCGTCCTTGAAGTAGCCCTTGTCGAGCGCGAGCAGGAAGCCGGCGGCCGGTCCCTCGAACTTCCAGTCGAGCGTGAACTTGATGGCCGTATCCGCCAGTGCCGGCATGGAAAACCCGGCGCTGGCGACCAGCGCGGCGGCGGCCAGCTTGGCCAGATGTCTGCGCGTGAACATGTTTGAGATCCCCCTGTATGGTTTTGAATATGACATTCAAAACCCCATTTGCGGGGACCGCGCAAGCCCTATCTGCACACAAATTCGCCAGTGATTTGAGATGCGCATTTTTAGAGCACGGCACTGCACAGCACGGTGCAATGCAGCTATTTTCTAGGCGTTCACAACGTCCTCGATCGGCACGCGGATAGAGCACCGGACGCCATCCGGCGCGTACTCGAGCTCGGCGCCGCCGTTCTGCATGTACTGCATGCTGCGGGTGATGACGGTCTGGCCGAAGCCCTTGCGCGTCGGGGGGGCGACCTTCGGTCCAGCGACCTCCAGCCAGTCCATCCGCATGAAGTCTTCGCCCTCCTGAAGCGAGACCCTGACCTGAACCTTTCCCTGCTCCACGGACAGCGCACCGTATTTGACCGCATTCGTTGCCAGTTCGTGGACAACCAGGCCCAGCGCGATCGCCGCCCTAGGGGTGATCAGCGCATCGACACCCTCGAGCTGCAGACGAGACTGCGACTGGCCGATGAAGGGCTCGATTTCGGCGGCGATCACTTCCGACACCGAGATCGACGACCAGGACCTGTCGGCCAAAAGGTTGTGGGTTGCGGCAAGCGCCTGGATGCGACCGGAAAAGGCCGACTGGAAGCCTTGCACGGTGTCTTCGGTGGAGGCGGTGCGCTTGCTGATCGACAGGACCAGCGCCAGGGTGTTCTTGACCCGGTGGTCGAGCTCGCCCATCAGCAACAGCTGCTGCTTTTCGGCCGCTTTCCGCTGCGACAGGTCCACCATGGTAATGACGCAGCCGCTCGCCTTGTCGCTTCCGACGCGCAGCGGTGCGGCCGACATCAGGAGATCCTTGACGCGCGGGGCCTCGGGCGCGGTCGCCTCGATGCCCTGGACCGAGGCGCCGCCGACAGCCAGCGCCACAAGGTCGCTTGCCCGTAGCAGCCCGGTCGTATCCAGAAGGACCAGCGGGATCACATCCTCGAAGCGCTTGCCGATCGGATTGCCGGAGTAGATGCCCGCAACTGCGGCATTGGCATGGGTGACGATGCCATCGAGATCACAGACGACGACGGCCTCGTTGGCCGAGGCGATGATGGAATGAGCGGCACGCTCGGATGCCTCGGCGGCAGCGCCGCGCACGCGGGCGGTGATATCCGTGAAGGTGACCGCAAGGCCCGTATCCAGGCCGATCCGAAGGGGTGCGGCGGTGACCTGAAGATGGAGATCCTGCGGTCCGCCCACCAGCCGGATTTCCGCCGTTCTCTTCGCTTCGCCGGCCTGCCGGATCAAACCGGTGACCGTCTCCCGGCTCTTGTCGTCCAGCGCATCCTGAAGATCGGCGGTCTGCACGATGCCGACGCCGAGATTGAAGAGCTCGCGAAGGGTCTTGTTGGCGTAGAGCAGCCGGCTTTTGCTGTCGAAGGCAGCAGCGCCGAGGTCCATGGCCTCCATGAACGCGTGATAGGACGCGGTTCCACCCTCCAGGGTGAAAACCTCCTCCTGCCGGTCAGAGGGACGAACCACCAGTGCATCCACCTCGCCCTCCTGGATGGCGCGCAGGGTTTCCTCCGCCTCGTCGAGCCGGCGGCGAAGCTCCGCAACCATGGATTCCTGCTGAGCGGTTTCGTCCATCACGTCAGTTGCCTATCTTGAGATGCACGAGGACCTTTTCCTTGTCCGACAAATCGCCGATGATCTTGCGGATCGGAACCGGCAGTTGCCGCACGAGGGTGGGGATGGCGACGATGTTGTGTTCGCGCGCCAGCTGCGGCGACGCTTTCAGGTCGATGACCTCGACCGCATATCTGCCCGGCGTGCTGGCGCAAATGCGTTCGAGGTTCTCGATGGCAGCAACCGACTTCGGTGTCTGGCCTGCAATGTAGAGCACGAGCTTGAGCGGCTCGCCTATCGCCTCAGTGTTTTCCATGGTGGAGTTCCTTCTCCCGGCTATGCCCGGCGACTTTGTTCAATCAGCAGCCGGTCACGCTCGGCCTGAGCCTCATACACTTCTTCATTCTGGCGAATGCGTCCGAGCTCCAGCTCGTCAGCCTCCAGCTCCGCGTTCAGAGCATCGATTTCCGCCTTTACCCGCTGCCGCCGCTGGCTGATTTCCGCCTGCTTGCGCTCGGCATCGGCTGCCCGTTCGAATTCCCGGCGCCGATCCTGCGCCTCCTGGATCCGGCGCGCGGACCCGGTGAGCGCACGACCTTCGCCGATATAGGGCCGAACAAGCTTGATCCCGTCGTTGGACAACACGAATTCACGCACCTGATTTGAATGTGCCGTTCCTCTTGCCTTCAAGAGATAGAGCTCGCGATTGAATTCGCCACTGCTCTCGCGGTTGAGAAGCAGGATCCAGGCGTCCATGAGCGACGACAGGCCGACGTCGGTCTCGACGGCCTCTCCCTGGCCGTGAGTCAGGTGGGTAAAAACCCCGGTCACGCCGCGCGCCTTCAGGAAGTCGACCATGCGCAGCATCATCGCCTGCACTTCGAGCTGGTCGGCATTGCCGATGAAGGCGGAGATCGGATCGACCAGGACGAGGCTCGGCTTGAAGCGCGTCACCTCGCGCAGCATCACGGCCAGATGCATTTCGAGGCTGTAGAAGGTGGGGCGGGCCGCGATGTGACGGAAGAGACCCTGATCCATCCACGGCTTCAGGTCGACGCCAATCGATCGCATGTTGCGGACCGTCTGGTCCGACGATTCCTCGAAGGAAAAATACAGGGCTCTTTCGCCGGCCTCACAGGCGGCGGCGGCAAAGCAGGCGGAGAGAGAGCTCTTTCCGGATCCGGCAACGCCGCTGACCAGAATGCTGGAGCCGCGATAGAAGCCGCCGCCCACCAGCATGTCGTCAAGATCGGGCACGCCGCTGCGGATGCGCTCTTCGCTGACCTTGTGGTTGAGGCCAAGCGAACTGACCGGCAGGACGCTGAAGCCGTCGCTGTCGATCAGGAACGGATACTCGTTGGTGCCATGCGCCGTGCCGCGGTATTTGACGATCCTCAGCCGGCGGGTGGAGATCTGGTTGTAGACCCGATGATCGAGGAGCAGCACGCAGTCGGAGACGTATTCCTCGAGGCCCTGGCGGGTGAGACTGCCATCGCCACGCTCGCCGGTGATGACGGTGGTCATCCCCTTGTCCTTCAGCCAGTCGAACAGCCGGCGGATCTCGGCGCGCAGGATTGCCGGATTGGTGAAGGCGGAGAACAGGCTCTCGATGGTGTCGAGCACGATGCGTTTGGCGCCGATCTCGTCGATCGCGAGCTCGAGCCGCAGGAACAGCCCCTCGAGGTCGTAATCACCGATTTCCGCTAATTCGGCCGGGTCGACGGCGATGTGCTCGATCTGGATCTTGCCCTCGGCAATCAGGTCGTCCATCCCGAAGCCGAGCGATGCGACGTTGCTGACGATATCGACCGGACGTTCCTCGAAGGTCACGAAGAGGCCTGGCTCATCGAACTCGCGGGCGCCGTTCAGCAGGAATGTGGAGGCAAAGAGGGTCTTGCCACAACCGGCCGAGCCGCACACCAAAGTGGGGCGCCCGGTGGGCAGTCCGCCCAGGGTCAACTCATCAAAGCCTTCGATGCCGGTCGGTGATTTCTTGATTTCGATGAGGTCGTTCATATCGTCTCAGCCCCCGTACATCGTCCGAACATGTCCCGTAGAACATGACACAGTGCTGCGCAATTTCAATTTGACATACCCATGGTACAGAACCGCCAAACACGACAGATACCTTAATTCGTGCGTGCTCTTTCCGAAGAGCGAACCCGGCATGTATAAGCAGGACAATCATCCAGGGCGGATTGCATGGAACTGTTGCTGCTTATTCTGATCGTGGTCGGCATTGTCTGGCAACGAAAAACGTCCCAAAGGCTTGCCCACCTCGAGGACGAGATGTCGGCGCTAAGCGCGCAGCTTGGTGCGACCTCCATGCCGGCACCGGTCGAGGCCCAGCCCACCGTCGCTCCGGCCGTTCCTGCAAATGTCGTCGATGCGGAAGAACGCCAGATCGCACCGGAGGCCGTTGAGGCAGCCGCGCGCGAGACGGTCTCTCCGGTTCCACAACATGCCGGACCACCGCCCAGCGCCGCGCGCGACACCTTCGAAAGCCGTCTCGGTGCCCGCTGGGCCGTCTGGGTCGGCGGCATCGCGCTTGCCTTCGGCGGCATTTTCCTGATCCGCTATTCGATCGAGAGCGGCCTGCTCGGGCCGGCGGCGCGGCTGACGCTGGCGGTGGTCTTCGGCCTCCTGCTGGTGGCCGCCGGCGAACTCATCCGGCGCAAGGCATTGCCGCAGGTGTCCGAACGCTACGGCAATGCGATGATCCCGGGCGCGCTGACCGCCGCCGGCGCGGTGACGCTGCTGGCCGCCACCTATGCCGCCCATGGCTACTACGGTTTCATCGGCCCGGCGCTGGCCTTTACTCTCCTCGGCCTGATCTCCTTTGCGACCCTGGCGCTGGCGCTCCTCCACGGACAGGCGCTCGCCGGGCTCGGGATCACGGCTTCTCTCCTGACGCCGGCGCTCGTCGCGTCCACTGCGCCAAGCGCCGACATTCTGTTCGGCTTCCTCGCCATCGTCTGGCTTGCCTCGGCTGCGGCTTCACGCCAGCGCGACTGGCTGCGGCTGCCGGCCCTGGCAAATCTCGGGCTGGCCTGCTGGGCGCTGGTCTATGTGCTGACCTCCGACACGTTCGACCCGCTGCCGCCGACGCTTGCGCTCCTCGTCATGGTCGCCGGGACGGCCTTCGTCTGGCCCGGGAGGACGTTCATGCAACCGGTTGATCCCGCCCAGGAAAGCCGGCTGAGATTCCTGCGGCGGCGGCCACTCGGTGTCGGGTTGTCCGTGTCCATCGGCATTCTCCTCTCCTCCTTTGCGATGCTGGCCGCCTTCGATGCCGGCGAGGTTTCCCCGACCTTTGCCGCTGCGGCGCTGATTGCAGCGCTGGCAGCGCTCGGAGCCGGGCGATCCTATGCCGTCTGGCCGACGCTGCTCTCCGCCGCCGGCGCCGTCACCGTCGGCGGCCTTCTGGCGCTGATCCGTCTCGATACAATTGCGGTGGTGGGCGACGCGGCAGAACCGGTCGCTGCGGTTTACACGGCAGACATCGCCATCTGCCTGCTGCTGGGGGCCGTCTTCACCTTCCTCGGCTTCGTGTTCCTGAAGCGCTTCGGCCCGCAGGAGAGACGGCTAAGCGTGATCTGGGCCATCCTCATGTCGGCGGTGCCGGTGACGCTGGCCACGATCAGCTTCCTCAATTTCGGCCTGCTGGGACTCGACTGGCCCCATGGGCTCTATGGCGTCCTGCTTGGCGCCGTGCTTCTTGCAGGTGCCATCTGGCAGTTCCGGGCTGTGGAGGCGGGCGGCAGCCGGCGCGTGGCCAATCTTCTCGTGCTCGGATCCTTTGCCGCCTTCGCCTTTGCCCTTCACGCGCTGACGAACGGGCTGGTCACCACCGTCCTTCTCTCCGTCCTCGGCTTCGCCTATGTGCTGGCCACCCGCCAGCGCCCATGGAGCGCCCCGCCCTGGGCCATGTCGGCGGCGCTGCTGGTGATCTTTGCGCGGATCACCTGGGAGCCGACGCTGGTGGGACCGGGCCAGCTGGGTACGACGCCTTTCCTCAACGCGCTCTTGCCCGGTTACGGCATCCCGGCCCTGCTCTCGGTGCTGGCCGCCTACCAGCTGCGCCATTGGCCCGATCTGCGGGCGCGCAATTTCCTGCAGGCGCTCGCCTCGCTGATGGTGCTGATGACCGCGGCGGTGCTCGTGCGCCACGCCATGAACGGCGGCGTGCTTTATGGCGGCACCCCGACGCTGGCTGAACAGTCGATCTACACGCTGCTGACCGTCGGTTTCTCCGCTGCCCTGATGACGCTCGACCGGCAGGCGCCAAGCCCGGTCTTCCGCTACGGGTCGATGATCGCCGGCGTGATTGCCACGATCAACGTGCTGTCGCTGCACGTCTTTGCGCTCAACCCCTATTTCAGCGGCGAGAGCACCGGAGCCTGGCCCTTCGCCAACCTGCTGCTGATTGGCTATCTCCTGCCGGCGATCGCCTATGCCGGTCTTGCCTATTATGCGCGCGACAAGCGGCCGGCGCCGTATGTGGCGATGCTGGCGGCGAGCGGCGCGGCTCTCGGTTTTCTCTGGGCGACGCTGTCGGTGCGGCGCTTCTGGCAGGGCGAGAATATCGCCGACTGGAAGGACTTCCTGCCGGGCGAGACCTATACCTATTCCGTCGTCTGGCTGGCAATCGGGGTCGCCTGCCTGATCCTCGGATCGCGGTTCGACGCCCGCAGCCTGCGGCTGGCATCGGCCGGACTGGTGATCGTCACCGTCATCAAGGTCTTCCTCATCGACATGTCGAACCTCGAAGGCATCCTGCGGGCGCTCTCCTTCATCGGGCTCGGCATAGTGCTGATGGGGATCGGACTGTTCTACCAGAAGATCCTGACCCGCTCCTCGACGAACATCCCCTCACCTGCGGAAGGTGACCAGCCGTGACCGCACCGCTTGCCGCAGCCTTTACCCCCTTCGATGACCTCGCGCGTCAGCTTCTGGCACATGCGACGGAGGGAGACGACGGGTCGCACGACATCGCGCATATCCTGCGCGTCTTCCGCAATGCCATGCGCATCCATGCAGCCGAGGGCGGCAACGGGCGGGTTCTCGCCGCTGCAGTGCTGCTGCATGACTGCGTCGCGGTGGAGAAGAATTCGCCGCTGCGGGCAGAGGCGTCGCGGCTGGCGGCGGACAAGGCGTCGAACGTGCTTTCGGCACTCTCCTGGGACGAGACGGATATTGCCGCGGTCGCCCATGCCATTACCGCCCACAGTTTTTCCGCCAACATCTCGCCCGAGACGCTGGAGGCGAAGATCCTGCAGGACGCCGACCGGCTGGATGCCATCGGCATGGTCGGGGCGGCCCGCTGCTTCTACATCGCCGGTCGCATGGGGTCGGGCCTCTACGATCCGGCCGATCCGCTGGCTACCGACCGGCCGCTCGACGACAAGGCGTTTGCCATCGACCACTTCAAGACGAAGCTGTTCAGGCTGGCCGAGGGGTTCCGGACATCCGCCGGGCGGGCGCTGGTCACCGAACGGCACGCGCGTTTGAAGCACGTGCTCGAACTGTTTCTTGATGAGATATGAAGGTTCTTCCATGCACGTCAGCGCTTTGCATTTCTATCCCCTGAAGAGCGGCCGCGGCATCGCCTTGCGTGAGGCCGAGATCGGTGCGGAAGGCATTCCGGGCGACAGACGCATGATGCTCGTCGATCCGGACGGGACCTTCATCACCCAGCGCGACACGCCGGCGCTTGCCCGACTGGACGTGCAGCCGCAGGCAAAGGGCGCGACGATCGCGTTCGACGGCGGCGAGGCTTTCGACATCCCGCTGCCGACCGCCGAGCGACGTATGGATGTCGTGGTCTGGAAATCGAGCGTCAGCGCCGCGGTGGCAGACGATGCCACCAACGCGCGCCTCTCGGCGTGGATCGGCCGCGCGGTGCAACTGGTGTTCTTCGACGACGTGGCCGCGCGGACGGCGAGCGCCGAATGGGCCGGCGACGGCACGCCGGTGACCTTCGCGGACGGTTATCAGGTGCTGATCACCACCACCGCCTCGCTGGCCGCCCTCAACGCCGACATGGAAGCGCATGGCGAGGGCGCCATCGGCATGGAGCGCTTCCGCCCGAACATCGTGCTGGAGACGGACGAGGCCTGGACAGAGGACGGCTGGGTGTCGCTTGAGATCGGCGGCATCACCTTCGACCTCGTCAAGCCCTGCGCCCGCTGCATCATGACCACCCAGGACCAGTGGACCGGCTCTCGGGACGTCGCGAGCCCGATGCCGGCTATGGGACGCATCCGCATGTCGGCCGATCGGCGCGTCCCCGGACCGCTGTTCGGCTGGAACGCCGTGCCGCGCGGCCGTGGCCGGATCGAGATCGGCAGCGCGGTCAAGGTGCTTGCGGAACGGGATGTCGCATGGGCGATCAAGAGGCGGTAATTTTCGGCTTGCCTCAAACCTGATGAACGCTATTTTCAGGCGTGGTTGTCAGACAACCTGCCTGCCTTTCTGCCGGCGACCTCCCGTTTCATTCTCGAGGCCGTCCTTCCAGGGAAATAGCTTTCATGACACCTCGGGCGACCGGCCTCGCATTCGCGCTTCTGGCGGTGACCATCTTTTCGATCCAGGACGGCGTCTCCAAGCACCTCGGCGACAACTATCCGGCCATCTTCATTGCCATGATGCGCTACTGGGCCTTTGCCGGCTTTGCCGTCATCCTCGCCTCCCGTTCGCGCGGCGGGCTACGCGTCGCGGCCACATCCCCACGACCCTGGCTGCAGATCTTCCGCGGCGTGCTCTTGGCGGTGCAGATCGTCGTGGCGATCCTGTCCTTTTCGATGGTGGGACTGGCGCAGAGCCAGGCGATCTTTCAGTCGGCACCGCTGCTCGTGGCGCTCCTGTCGATGCCGCTGCTGGGCGAGCGGGTCGGCTGGCGGCGATGGACGGCGATCGCCGTCGGCTTCGTCGGCGTCGTGATGATCCTGAAGCCGGATACGGGCGGCTTCGACCTGCACATGCTGCTGCCGATGGCAGGCGCCGTGATCTACAGCTTCTATTCGATCACCACCCGGCTCGCGAGCCGGACGGACGCCGCCTCGACCAGCTTCTTCTACACCGGCGTCGCCGGTGCCGCCGCCATCACGCTGGTCGGGCCGTTCTACTGGACGAGCTTTTCCGGCAACGACGGCTACTGGATGGCGGCACTCTGCGTATTCGGGATCGCCGGACACTACTTCCTGATCCGGGCCTTCGACTACATCGACGCCGTTATCGTCCAGTCGATGTCCTATCTGCAGCTGGTGCTGGTGACGATCATCGGCGTGGTGATCTATGGTGAAACACTCGGCTTCAACATGGTCGTCGGATCGATCATCGTCGTCGGCGCCGGCCTGTTCACCATCTACCGCGAGGCCCGGGCCGGCAAGCGGCCCCTGAAGATCGATCCCAGCGGTGAGCTTTGACCTCGCCCATCAATCCGGTTGATGCATGCGTGCGCAAAACTGATTTTGGGATTGGTCGTCCCGGCGCTATGGTCGTCTCTTCACGTCCTTCAGGAGAGCCAGGATGCCGCAGGCCATAAAGTCCCCCATGCCCTGGCTGATCATCCTTTCCGGCTGCCTGATCGCGATGCTGACCTTCGGGCCGCGCTCGGCCATGGGCTTCTTCCAGCTGCCGATGCTTTCCGATACCGGCTGGGACCGGTCGACCTTCGGTCTGGCCATGGCGTTCCAGAACCTCTTCTGGGGGCTCAGCCAGCCCTTCTTCGGGGCGCTCGCCGACAAATACGGCACGGGTCGGGTGCTGGTGATCTCCGGCCTGCTCTATGCCGCAGGCCTCCTGGTCATGGCCTATGCGGACGCGCCCCTCTGGCTGCACATCGGCGGCGGCGTGCTGGTCGGGACGGCGATCGGAGCCGGCTCCTTCAGCGTCATCCTGTCCGCCTTCGCGCGCCATGTGACGCCGGAGCAGCGCTCGATGGCCTTCGGCTTCGGCACGGCGGCGGGTTCGGCGGGCATGTTCCTGTTTGCGCCACTCAGCCAGGCGCTGATCAGCAACCTCGGCTGGTCGGACAGCCTTGTCGCCATGTCGATCATGATGCTGATCGTGCCGCTGCTGGCCTATCCGCTGCGCGGCAACGGGTCCTCCGGCAGCCAGTCGCAGGCAGCCTTCAAGCAGACGGTCGGCGCGGCGCTGAAGGAAGCGCTCGGGCACAAGAGCTATCTCCTGCTGACCACCGGCTTCTTCGTCTGCGGTTTCCAGGTCGCTTTCATCACCGCGCATTTCCCCGCCTATCTCGGCGACATCGGCATCGAGGCAAGCTATGCCGTCATCGCCATGGCGCTGATCGGCTTCTTCAACATCATCGGGTCGCTGGCCGCCGGCTACATCGGGCAGCGGTATTCCAAGCCCTATTTCCTTGCCTACATCTACATCGGCCGCTCGATCGCCGTGACTGCCTTCCTGCTGCTCCCGCAGACGCCTCTCTCCGTGGTCATCTTCGCGACCGTCATGGGACTGCTGTGGCTCTCCACCGTGCCGCCGACCAATGCGCTCGTGGCGATCATGTTCGGCACGCGGCACCTCGGCCTCCTGGGCGGGCTCGTCTTCCTGTCGCACCAGATCGGCTCGTTCCTCGGCGTCTGGATGGGCGGCTATCTCTATGATCGCCTCGGCTCCTACGACGCCGTCTGGTGGCTGGGCGTGATCCTCGGCCTCTTCGCCGCCGTCATCCACTGGCCGATCCGGGAAAAGCCCGTGGAGCGGCCGCAACCGGCTGCGGTGCCGGCCTAACCGGCCTCCTGCACATCCGGGCGCGACAGCGCCTTCAGCGCCGCCTGGACGAAACCGTCCCGGGCGGCGTTTTCGGTGATGCCGCGCGGCTCGTAGATGTGGCGGTGAAGGAAGTATCCCGTCAGGCGGAAGGCCGCCGCCATGCCTGCCGCATCCGCAGCGGCCCGCGATCCCTCGTTCAGGAAGGATGGCAGTGCCAGCAGCCGATCGGCGTAGGGCGCGCCCGCCGTACGGCAGACCGCGCGCCCGCTCTTCGGCGAGACATAGAGAAGATCGTCCCTGACGCCGGTGGCGGCGCATTCGGCAAGATCAAGACCATAACCGAGGTCGTTGAGGATCGCGAGTTCGAAGCGAACGAAGAGCTCGCCGGCATCGGCGGGATCATCCATCGTCTCCAGAATTACGTCCAGCGCCTCGTAGAGGTGCGGATGCGGATCCCGCTCCGGCAGGAGGCGCAGCAGGGCACCCATGGCCTGCACCCCATAGAGCGAGGTCGCCGTCTCCATCAGCCGGGCAGCCCGCAGCTTCAAGGGCTCCAGCTTGAACTCGCCGAGATGCTCGTCGAGCCGCGCCCGCCAGACCACCTCGACCCGGTTGCCGGGCTGCAGCACCGGCTGCATGGTGCGCGACCGGCCGGAACGCACGATACCCAGATGCCGGCCCCGGCCGCGGGTCATCACCTCGGCGATCACGCTCGTCTCGCCGTGCCGCTTCACCCCGATGATGATTGCTTCATCCTGCCATTGCATCGATGCATCAGTTCCTGTCGCCGTGAGAGAGCTATAGCCGATAAGAGGCTTTGCCTGAATTGCTAATGCTGACGGCATCCTGTTTGGCGAAGGCGGCATAATCTTGATGAGGGCTTGGAACAAAAGGCCCTCGTTCGGAATTGCTCAGCGGAAATCCCACCGAGGTGCGCCCATGAAATATCTTCCCATCGTTCTGCTTCTCGCCGCCTCCCCGGCGGCCGCGCAGTCGCCCGAGCTCGAACAGGCCTGCACTGCCGTTGCGCAGAACTTCCTGCTGACGCCCACCATCACGACCGGCGTGGTGCAGTCGTTTCCGGACCTCGAACCGCCGGGTGCCAGAATGACCTATTCGACCCGCGCGGATCCGCAGCCGACCGATTTCACCAACGAGATCGAATGCCAGTTCGCCACTGCGACGCCGCCGCTCAGCCTGACCCGCTTCTGCATCTCCAGCACCTGCTATTCGGAGAACGAGCAGGAACCGGAGAACCGTCGCCGGTACCTCGAGGTCAAGGCGCTGATGGACCGCCAGAACTAACCTGCCACCACCCGATCGAGCTATCTCTCCGTCTTGCCACCCAGGACGGAGAGAGCAGACGAAAGGTAGCGGGCCGCCAGCGCATGTCTGCGGCCTTTTGCTATGCAGAGCGCTGCCCGACAGTGCAATTCCAGCGGATCTTCAACGATGCCGACCACAGCCGGCTGCGGCAAGATCGTCACGACGCCGCTGTAGATCGACGGAATCCCGTGGGCATCGCGCAGGCAGCGGCCAATGGCAGACACGGTGATCTGGCGCCCATCCGGGTGAACGACCTGGTACTCTTCCTTGTAGAAGCCGCCCGTCAGGATCGCGTCATGCATCGCCTTGGCGAGGCGCTGCCGATCTCCATCCCTGACGTAGCGGATCACCTCCGCGATGGGTACGCCTTCCGTCACCGCTTCCAGGGAGAGGCCGAAGACGGAGGCGATGACCTGATCGCCGTATACACGATCTTCGGGCACGATGAATGTGTAGATGCCGGTGACCGTATCCCCGTCCTCGTTGTCGTTCGTCACCAACAGCCGCCCCATCCAGACCTACCTCGTGCGATTCCAGCAGAGGCTTATGAATGGCTCGATGTGCATTAGCAACTGCTTAAAATTGGGGCGAGATATTCCAAAAGCTGTTAGCCTCTCGGGAATTCCAGACCCATCTCGCGGAAGCGCTCCGGGTCGTCACCCCAGTTCTCCCTCACCTTGACGAAGAGGAAGAGGTGGACAGGCTGCTCGAGGATTTCGGAGAGCTCCTTGCGCGATGCGGTGGAGATCGCCTTGATCGCGTCGCCGTTCTTGCCGAGCGCGATCTTCTTCTGGCTGTCGCGCTCCACATAGATCACCTGCTCGATGCGCACAGACCCATCCTTGCGTTCTTCCCACTTCTCCGTCTCGACGTGCGAGGCGTAGGGAAGCTCCTGGTGCAGGCGCAGGAAGAGCTTTTCGCGGGTGATCTCGGCGGCCAGCTGGCGCATCGGCAGATCGGAGATCTGGTCTTCGGGATAATACCACGGGCCTTCCGGAAGGCGGTCGGTGAGGAAGTCCAGCAGGTCCGTGCAACCCGAACCGGTGGTGGCCGACACCATGAAGGTGCGCTCGAACTCGACGACCTCGTTTGCCGCCGCCGTCAGCTTCAGCAGGCTTTCAGGATCGACGCGGTCGATCTTGTTGAGGACCAGGATCTTCGGCTGGTGGACGTCCTTCAGACCCTGGAGGATGGCGTCGGCATCGCCGCGCAGGCCCCGCTCGCTGTCGATCAGCAGCATGATCAGGTCCGCGTCCTTGGCACCGCCCCAGGCCGACATCACCATGGCGCGGTCCAGCCGGCGGCGCGGCTTGAAGATGCCGGGCGTGTCCATGAAGACGATCTGGGCGGTCTTGTGGATGGCGATGCCGCGGACGATCGCCCGCGTGGTCTGCACCTTGTGGCTGACGATCGAGACCTTGGCGCCCACAAGGCGGTTCAGGAGCGTCGACTTGCCCGCATTGGTGGCGCCGATGAGCGCCACGAAACCGGACCGGGTCGGTGCTGCTGTCTGCTCCGGCTCGGTGCCGATGATGTTGTCGTTCTCTGTCATGTTCCCATTCAACTTTCGGCAGACTGTTTCTGCCATACGCCTTCGCGCTCCAGCATTCTGGCGGCGGCCACCTGCTCTGCCGCGCGCTTGGAGCGATCGATGCCTGTTTCCGGCGCGACGCCCTTGATCTCGACCGTCACGGTAAAACGCGGATCATGATCCGGACCGGAGCGGTCGTCCACCCTGTAGGCCGGAGTCAGTGCGAATTTCGCATGCGCCCATTCCTGGAGTTCAGTCTTGGCATCGCGCCTGGCGCCATCGGCGCGGGTGGCCCGTTCCTGCCAGTAGCGGGTGATGAAGGTCCTTGCCGCCTCCAGGCCGCCATCGAGATAGAGGGCCGCTATCAGGCTTTCCACGACGTCGGCGCGCACGTTCAGCATGCGCTTGCCGGTCAGCTTCTTCACGTCGGCGCCGGTGCGGATGTATCGGTGGAGGTCCATCTCGTCGGCGACCTCGGCGCAGGTCTCGGCGCTCACCAGCTGGTTCAGCCGCACCGAAAGTTCGCCTTCCGCGGCCGTCTTGAACGTGCGGAACAGCAATTCGGCGACGCACAGACCGAGCACCCGGTCCCCGAGAAACTCCAGTCGCTCGTAGTTGGCGCCCTTGGCGGAGCCCGTGCTGGCATGCGTCAGCGCCCGGTCCAGCCATTGCTTGTCTACGAACTCGTGACCGATGAGCGTTTCGAGCTTCGACTGATCGTCCGCCGAGAGCAACTTCCCCTTCATTCAGCTGACACCCTTGAACAGACGCTCCCAGCGCATGTTGGAGGGCCACTTCCAGAATTCGCGGAAGGAGGTGTCGTTGCCGACGGAGAAGAAGATGACGCTGGCGCGGCCAACCAGGTTCTCGGCCGGCACGAAGCCGACGTCGAAGCGGCTGTCGAGAGAATTGTCGCGGTTGTCGCCCATGAAGAAATAGTGCCCCTCCGGCACGATGAACTCGCGGGTGTTGTCGCCGCGGGAATTGGCGACCTGGTCGAGCGTCTCGTAGCTGACGCCGTTGTCGAGCGTCTCGCGGAAGACCGGCACGTCGGCGCCGGGGTCAAGGCGATAGTCGGAGGTGAATGAACCATCCTGCTGCTTGGGAACCGGCTCGCCGTTGATGGAGAGAATGCCATCCGTCATCTGGATCCGGTCGCCCGGCAGGCCGATCAGGCGCTTGATGTAGTCGACATTGGTGTCGGTCGGCAGGCGGAAGACGATGACATCGCCGCGCTCCGGATCGCTTGCAAAGATGCGGCCATCGAAGAGATCGGGCGAGAACGGCAGGGAATACTTGGAATAACCGTAGGCGAACTTGTTGACGAAGATGTAGTCGCCGACGAGCAGCGTCGGCATCATCGAGCCGGACGGAATCGTGAAGGGCTGGAAGAAGACCGTTCGGATGACCATCGCCAGAAGCAGCGCCTGGATGATGACCTTGATGTTTTCCCAGAGGGCGCTGTCATGCTTCTTGCTGGCTTTATCGGACACTTGGGGTCTTTCTTTTGAATTCCTGCATTTTGGCCTTCTCTAGCCCCTTCGCCATGCGGCGGCAATGCCTCAATCCGCCACGGGCCTCGCCTCGATGACAACAAAGGCCTGCGCATAGGGATATTCGTCGGTGATGGTGACATGCACCACGGCCTCATGAGCGGCGGGCATGAGGGTGGCGAGAATGGTGGCAGCCCCTCCGGTCAGGGCCATGGTCGGCTTGCCGCCCGGCAGGTTGACCACGCCCATGTCCTTCCAGAAGACGCCCTGGGCCAGGCCCGTGCCCAGCGCCTTGGAACAGGCCTCCTTGGCAGCGAACCGCTTGGCGTAGGAGGCGGCGCGGTTGCGGCGACGGTCGGATTTCGTGCGTTCGACCTCGGTGAAGCAGCGCTGCGTGAAGCGTTCGCCATAACGCTCAAGCGTCTTTTCGATGCGGCGGATGTCGATGAGATCGCTGCCCATGCCGATGATCATTGGTCCCTCCTTCCGGGAGGGCTCCCGGGGCACGTAGTTGACTGCGCCATGACTTGAGCATTGGCAGGCGCGACGTCAAGCGCCACGCCAGTAAGGATTTCTTAATCATTGCGGCGCGCGTTAACCTGAAGTTAAAGAAATTCGCCAATGAATAGACTTGAACGTTTGCTGCCGGAGCGGAACTCTTCCGCGTTGGTGCATGCGCAGGTGCAGGAAGCAGGGCTTTGCGGCCCTGAACGCATGACGCGCTTCCCCCGCCTTGGCCTCCGCGGCCATGTCTCACCCCAAGCCAGTCCACAAGACGCGTCTCCGATACATCATCGCGACGCCGAGATATGTGGTCTAGACCGCCGAGAGGCGCAGAGAGGGCCGCGCATTTCACATCATGCGCTCCATCTTGCGACATTCGACGGCAGACCTGAACTGCAACGGTAACCGAGTGTAGGCGCCTTATGACTCCCATTTCCGCCCTTCCAGCGAGCCAGATCCGCTACCTCTCGGCTGCCGACATCACTGCGCTCTCGCGGGACGAGATCGCGTCTCTCAGCGTGTCCCATATCCGGGCGCTGAACTCCGAACAGGTTGGCGCGCTGGAAGCCGAGGACATTGCCGCCCTCAGCGTTGCCCAGATAAAGTCGATCTCGAACCATGCCATCAAGGGCTTGAGCCTGGAGAACATCGCTGTTCTCGACGCCGCCAAGATCGCGGGCCTGCAGACGGGGCAGGTGGCGGCCCTCACCACCGACCAGATCGCCGCGATGTCGGCCAACCAGATCGAGGCCTTCAGCTCCTCTCAGACGCGCGCCCTCAGCGCCGCGCACCTCGAAGCCATGAGCGCCGAGGACATTTCGCGGCTGACGCCCGCCGAACTTGCCGCCGTCAGCGCACGCGCTCTGGTAGGTCTGTCTGCCGATATCCTTGCCGGTCTCAGCACCAGCCAGACGGGTGCGCTCACCGCGGCGCAGATCAAGACCCTGACGACCGACCACATCGCGGCGCTCACCACGAACCAGATCGCATCGCTCAGCACCTCCGCCATCGTCGGCCTGACGTCGACCCAGATTGATGCCATGAGCGCCGAACAGATCGGCGCATTCACCAGCGACCAGACCCGCGCCTTCAGCCGTGCGCAGATCGCCGCGATGGGCGCCGACGACATAGCAGCCTTTGCCAGCGCCGATATCGCGGCGATCAGCACGAAGGCCATCACCGGGCTGTCGTCGGACACGGTGGCCCAGCTTGACGCGACGCAACTCGGCGCGCTGAGCGCATCGCAGGTGACCGCGCTTTCCACACTGCAGGTTGCCGCGCTTACGGCCAGCCAGCTGGCAGACCTGAGAACCGACCAGGTCGCCGCCCTCAGTGCACGTCAGGTAGCAGCCCTCACCCCTTCGCAGATCACCGGCCTCGACAGCAAGCTCGGGTCGCTGAGCGTGCAGGCGATGGCCGGTCTCACCACCAGCCAGATCAGCGTCATGAGCCCGACGGAGATCGGGGCATTCAACACGAGCCAGGTCGGGGCATTGTCGGCAAGGCAGGTCGGCGCGCTCAGTGCCGAGCAGATTACCGCCCTCGACACCAAGATCAGCGCGCTCAGCGCAAGAGCCGTCAGCGGACTGACCACCACGCAGATCAGCGCCATGAGCCCCACCGAGCTCGGCGCCTTCAGCGAGGTCCAGATGGCGGCCCTGAGGAACACGCAGCTCTCCGCGCTGGCCGCGGAGGACATCGCCGAACTCTCCACCGGCGACATTGCCGCCATCAGCACCCGGTCCATCGCCGGCCTGTCGGGCGCCGCCGTGATCCAGCTCGATTCCGCCCAGATCGGCGCGCTGACGACCGGCCAGGTTGCCGCCCTGACCACGGACCAGATTGCCGCGCTGACGACCGATCAGATCGGTAATCTAAGCACATCCCACGTCGCCGCCCTCACCTCGCGGCAGGTTGCTGCGCTCAGCGCGGAGCAGATCACGGCACTCGACACCAAGATCAGCGCCATCAGCGCCCGGGCGATCGCGGGGCTGACGACCGAACAGATCGACGCCATGAGCCCAAGCGAGCTCGGCGCTCTCAGCGAAACCCAGATCGCTGCCCTGCGGGCGCCCCAGCTGGCGGCCCTGAGTGCCGAGGACATCGCAGAATTCTCCACCACCGACATTGCCGCGATCAATTCGCGGGCGGTCCTCGGTCTCTCGACCGGCGCTCTTGCCGGTCTCGACAGCGCCCAGTTCGGCGCTCTCAGCACGGCACAGCTTGCCTCCCTCTCGACCACCCAGATTGCAGCCCTGACGACCGACCAGGTGTCCGGCCTGAGCAGCACGCAGCTGGGCGCCCTGACGTCACGGCAGGTCTCGGCCTTCACCGACGCGCAGATCACGGCGCTCGACACCAACATCAGCGCGCTCGCCACGCGGGCTGTCGCGGGCTTCACGACGTCGCAGCTGACGGCCATGAGTCCGACGCAGATCGAAGCCTTCTCGGAAGATCAGACGGCAGCGCTGAAGGCGGCGCAGCTTGCGGCCATGGCCGCAGAGGATATCGCGAGCTTCTCGACCAGCGACATTGCCGCCATCAACAGCAGAGCGATCGCCGGCCTTTCGACAAGCGCCATCGCAGGCCTGGGTTCGGCGCAAATCGGCGTGCTTTCCACCAGCCAGATCGCAGCGTTATCAAGCGAACAGGTTACCGCCCTGACGGCCGAACAGTTCGGCATCCTCACCACGGACCAGATCGCGGCGCTGACATCGCGTCAGGTTGGGGTGATGAGCGCGGACCAGATTTCGGCGCTGGACGTCAAGATCAGCGCGCTCAGCGTCAAGGCTGTGGCAGGCCTGACCACGTCCCAGATCAGCGCCATGGCGCCGAGCGAGCTCGGCGCACTCAACGAGGCGCAGATCGCCGTTCTGAAGATGACGCAGCTTTCCGCCGTTGCTGCGGAAGACATTGCGGAGTTTTCCACCTCCGACATCGCCGCCATCAGCGCCAAGTCGATTGCCGGCCTCGCCACGGCTGCGATCGCCGAATTCGACGCCGCCATGCTGGCCGCGCTGTCGACCAGCCAGATTGCGGCCCTGTCGACCGACCAGGTGGCCGCCCTCTCTGCCGATCAGATCGGGGATCTGAACACGGATCAGGTGGCTGCGCTGACGGCAAAGCAGGTCGGGGCAATGACTGCCGAGCAGATCAGTGCGCTTGACGCCGATATCGCCGCCCTCAGCACCAAGGCCATTGCCGGCCTGACGGCATCCCAGATCGGGGCGATGAGCCCGACCGAAATCGGCACCCTGACCGACGCACAGGTCGGCGCGCTGAAGACGGTCCATTTTGCCGCCATGGCTACGGAAGATTTCGCCGAATTCTCGACAAGCGACATCGCGGCGATCAATGTGAGGGCAATTCCGGGGATAGCAGCGGGTGTCTTCTCGACACTGACCAGCGATCAGCTGCTGGCCTTGACGACGGGGCAGATCCAGGCGGCCAATCCCGACCAGGTCGAGGCGCTGATCGCCGCCTTCAACGCCCTCTAGACCATGTGCTGAAAAGCTCAGCCGGCCCGGCATGGCCGCTGCTGGCCTGCATCACGAGGGCGGATCACGTCCACGGCCGTGCAGTTGCGCGGCCGTCACAGATGAGCGGTGACGCTCGTTAGAACGTCTTGTCTTAGAACGTCTTGCGGAACATGCCGCGATCGATCTGGCGCTGGCGATATTCCAGATCGACGCGATCAGCCGAGCCGTTCAAATAGTCGAGCTCGCGTTCTTCGATGCTGGGACCGCGCAGGGCGCGGGCAAACTTCTTTACGGGACCAAACATAGTCTTCTTCCTCTTTCACGTCTTTGTTCTATTGCACTGCAGCAATATAGGACCTTGGCCGGGCAAAGACCAACGCCGCCTGAGCGATCCTGCCCTGCTTGGGAAGCATGGCAGGATCGACAGGTGACCAGTAAGAAGGCAGTTCAGTCGTAGACGCGCTTGACCGTGGAGATGCAGTCGAGATCCTTCAACTGGGTCAGCATCTGGTTCAGCTGCCGGAGGTCCCAGACCTCCACGTCGATGACGATCTCGGAGAAGTCGGCGGCGACGCGTCCCATGTCGAGGTTACGGATGTTGATGTCCAGGCTGCCGATGGTCTGGGCAACGGTCGCCAGGGTTCCGGGCTCGTTCAAGGCATTGATGATGATCCGGGCGGTAAAGCGCGACTTGTTGGCGTCGTCGAGATCCCAGCGTACGTCGATCCACCGCTCCGGCTGGTCGTCGAAGCGCTGCAGCGCCGACGCCTGGATCGGGTAGATGGTGATCTTCGTCTCGTTCTCCATGATCCCGACGATCCGGTCGCCCGGAACGGCGCCGCTCGGGGCAAAGTTTACCTGCATGTTGCCCGAAAGGCCACGGATCGGCAGCGGCACCGACCCCTGCCCGTCTGCCCCCTCGTCTTCGGGAGCCTCCGCGGAGCGGCCGGGGATGCGGAACATCATGCCGGAGACGCTTCGCACGTTGAACCAGCCCTCGTCCGCCAGGGGCTTTATGGTGACGCGCTCGTCCTTGTAGTCCGGATAGACCGCGCGCATGACGTCGATCGACGAGAGCTCTCCGCGTCCGACGGAGGCAATGGCATCCTCCACGTCCTTCTGGCCGAGGCGATGGAGCACGGGCTTCAGGCTTTCACGGGAGAAGACCTTCCCGGCCCGCTCAAAGGTCCGCTCGAGGATGCGGTGGCCGAGGCCGGCATATTGCTTGCGGATCGCCATGCGGGTCGCCCGGCGAATGGCGGCGCGCGCCTTGCCGGTGACGACGATTTCTTCCCAGGCCGCCGGCGGCACCTGCACGCCGGAGCGGATGATCTCGACCTCGTCGCCGTTGTTGAGGCGGGTGACGAGCGGCATGATGCGGCCGTTGATCTTGGCGCCCACGGTGGTGTCGCCGATATTGGTATGAACGGCATAGGCGAAATCGATCGGCGTTGCGCCGCGCGGCAGGGCGATCAGCTTGCCCTTCGGCGTGAAACAGAAGACCTGGTCCTGGAACAGCTCGAGCTTCGTGTGCTCCAGAAACTCCTCTGGATTGTCGCCTTCCGAAAGCGCCTCGATGGTATGGCGGAGCCAGGAGTAAGCGCTGGATTCCTTCGACAGGAGCTCCCCGCCCTCGCCGCCTTCGCCATCCTTGTAGAGCGCATGGGCGGCAATGCCGTATTCGGCGATCTCGTGCATCCGCCTCGTGCGGATCTGCAGCTCGATGCGCTGCCGCGTCGGGCCGATGATCGTCGTGTGGATGGACCGGTAGTCGTTCTGCTTGGGAGTCGAGATGTAGTCCTTGAAACGGCCGGGCACGACGCGCCAGCGGGTATGGACGATACCCAGCGCCCGGTAGCAGGCCGGGATGTCGCTGACCATGATGCGGAAGCCATAGATGTCCGAAAGCTGTTCGAAGGAGAGCGACTTCGACTGCATCTTGCGGAAGACCGAATAGGGCTTCTTCTGGCGTCCCTTGACCACTGCATCCAGCAGGCCGTTGGCGATCAGAAGGTCGCGCAGCTCATCTTCGATCTTGGTGATCAGGCCCTCATTGCGCGCGGAAAGCTCCGCCAGGCGCTTCGTCACCGTCTCGTATGCTTCGGGATTGAGGTAGCGGAAGGACAGGTCCTCGAGCTCGTCGCGAAGGTCCTGCATGCCCATGCGGCCGGCGAGCGGCGCATAGATGTCCATGGTCTCTTCGGAAATGCGTGCCCGCTTCTCCGGGTTCATATGCTCCAGGGTGCGCATGTTGTGCAGGCGGTCGGCGAGCTTGACCAGCAGCACGCGCACGTCGTCGGAGATTGCCAGCAGCAGCTTGCGCAGGTTTTCGGCCTGCTTGGCCTTCTTGCTGACGAGATCAAGTCGCTTGAGCTTCGTCAGACCCTCGACGAGGCGGCCGATGTCTTCGCCAAACAGCTCGTCGATCTCGGCGCGGGTCGCCGTGGTATCCTCGATCGTGTCGTGCAGCAGGGCCACCGCAATCGTCGACTCGTCGAGATGCATGTCGGTGAGGATGGCGGCCACCTCGAGCGGGTGCGAAATGTAGGGATCGCCGCTGGCGCGCTTCTGCAGGCCATGCTTCTGCATGGCATAGACATAGGCCTTGTTGAGGAGAGCTTCATTGGCATCGGGCTTGTACTTTTGAACCCGTTCAACAAGCTCGTATTGCCGCATCATGCCGAAACAATTCCTGATTTAAAAAACGAAAAAGGCGCGCCAGTCGCAGACTGGCGCAGCCATCATAATCCAAGCAAACTATTTCGAACCGGACAATGAACGATCAGTAATCGTCGCTCTTCTCCGGCGGAACGAGACCCTCGATGCCTGCCAGCAGTTCTTCTTCCGACATCTGGTCGAACGTGACCGGTTCCGGAAGGTCGTCGTCCTGGTCGTTGCGGTCGGCGTTCGTGGCAGCGCCGGCGTTCGCCGCGATCAGCGAAGCCGGATCGGGCTCGGGCTCATCGATTTCCACATGCTTCTGCAGCGAGTGGATCAGGTCTTCCTTGAGGTCGTCCGGAGACAGGGTTTCGTCGGCAATCTCACGCAGCGCAACCACCGGATTCTTGTCGTTGTCGCGGTCGATGGTGATCTGCCCGCCCTGGGAAATCTGACGTGCACGATGGCTGGCCAGAAGCACGAGCTCGAACCTGTTGTCGACTTTGTCGATGCAATCTTCTACGGTGACACGGGCCATTGCCTGTCCTTTGCGGTCGTTTTTGTTCGGGAATTTACACGCCCGATACAGCTATTGCAGCCGGAATTCAAGTTTTTCCTGCGGGTCTCCCCCCCCCTTCATGCCTGACATGCCCTGATCAAGCACGAAGATTTCAATCAAAGGTGCTTGGAGAAAGGCGAATCGTACCATAAATGCGGCTACATCACCGATTGGTAATGTAAAATGGGTTTTCAGCATGGCGAACGGGTCCGGGAGGCTTGCCGTCGCCAGTCCTGCTCAGCAGGAAATTATAATAAAGGGATGGAGAAAAAAATGTTCGACCCCAGGGAAAAAATCGCCCTTTTCATAGATGGAGCAAACCTCTACGCCGCTTCCAAGAGCCTCGGCTTTGACATCGACTATCGCAAGCTGCTCGCGTCATTCCAGAAGCGCGGCTACCTCTTGAGGGCATACTACTACACGGCGTTGATCGAGGACCAGGAGTACTCGTCGATCCGCCCGCTGATCGATTGGCTGGATTACAACGGCTACAAGGTCGTCACCAAGCCGGCCAAGGAATTCACCGACTCCATGGGCCGCCGCAAGATCAAGGGCAACATGGACATCGAGCTGGCGATCGACGCCATGGAGCAATGCCATACGGCCGATCACCTAGTGATCTTTTCCGGAGACGGCGATTTCACCACGCTCGTGGAAGCGCTTCAACGCAGGGGCCGCAAGGTCTCGGTCGTCTCGACCATGGCAACCCAGCCGCCGATGATTGCCGACGACCTGCGCCGCCAGGCCGACCACTTCATCGACCTCGTGTCATTGAAGGGCGAGATCGGTCGGGACCCGTCTGAGCGGCCGCCACGTCCGACCGAGCCGGTCGAAACATCCGAAAGCTAGCCGGAGCGGCAATCGCTCAGCCAACCTTTCCCGCCTCTGCGACAGGGGGCGGGGAATGGGTCTTGCGGCTTCTGAAGATCGCCTCGGTCACCAGCGCGAGCGGAATGCCGATCGCCAGCGGAATGAAGAAGTAGATCACGCGGAAGGCCACCAGAGAGCCGATGGAGGCCTGATCGCCCATCACATGGCGAACCGTGGCCTCAAGCACCCCAAGGCCGCCGGGTGCATGGCTGACGATGATGGCGACATTGGCGAGAACATAGGCCGTCGCCGCCTTCAGATAGCTCACGTCGCCACCGGCGCTCATGAGCTCGCGAAGGGCTGCGGCCACCAGGGCAAAGTTCAGCGTGCCGATGACCACCTGCGCCAGGGCGAGGCGAAGCTTCGGCATCTTGAAGGTCCATTTGCGGATGCGGACCGGGGCGCGGGCAAATTTCGCGAGGGCCAGATAGCCCACCACCACCAGGATGCAAAGCGCGCCGATGCCGATAACGGCAGGCTCGCCGAGCCGCAGGACTTCGGCGCCATCCGCCGGATTGATGATCATCACGATGCCGGTCAGCATCAGAAGCCCGATGGCCACCGTGATGCCCGACATCAGCACGATCTTGGCGACATCTTCAGTGTTCATGCCCCAGTGCGCGTAATAGCGGTAGCGCAGGCCGCCGCTGCTGAGGCCCGCGAGGCCGACGCTCTGGCCGATGGCCAGGCTGATGAAAGAGGCAAGCCCGATCTTCGGATAGCTGAGATCGTTGTCGACATAGCGCACGCCGCACCAGTCAAACCCGGTGAGGCAGACGTAGGACGCTGCCGTGAACGCCAGGGCCATGACAAGGTTGTAGGGCGGGATTTCGGAGACGGACGTGGTGATGTCAGACCACGTGTATTCGCTGAAGATATTCCAGAGAAGATAGGTGGCAAGGACAAGGCCGAGGACGAGAAGCCCATAGGCCAGCATTTTGTTTCGATTCATATCCGGCTCGCGCGAGAGTGTCGGCTTTAACGCAAAGCTCCGGTTGTTGTTCCTGTTGCCTGACCGGCGGGTCACAGACGCCGGAGAACAGTGGCAAAGGTCGGATCCTGCGGATTATAGCCGGTTGCCGCACCGGCGAAACGGTCGTCCCTTGCCACCAAAGCCTGTATCCGGTCGAGATGGAAGAGGCGCCAGCCGGCACCGGTTCCAGCCACCTGCCAGGCACTCAGCGCAAGGTTTCCGTGGCTGTCGAACCCGAGGATATGCGGCTCGGCCACCCGGATCACATCCTTGTAGACAAGGGCGAGCCGGAACCTGCCCGCGATGGCAGACTCGATGGTCTTGAGTGTCTGGCGGCGTTGGGGCATGTCGCAGAACGGACAAATGCTCGAAAAGTTCGTCCGGGCGGCCGCTGAGGCAGAGGGTCTTGCGAGCGCGGGGCTAGTTGCCCTTCAGGATCCTGCTCTTCTGCCGGTTCCAGTCCCGTTCCTTCGCCGTCTCGCGCTTGTCGTGCAGCTTCTTGCCCTTCGCCAGTGCCAGCTCAAGCTTTGCCCTGCCCTTTTCGTTGAAGTAGATCTTCAACGGCACGAGCGTCATCCCTTCGCGGTTGATCCCAACGCGCATCCGGTTGATCTCGCGCTTGCTCAGAAGCAGCTTGCGACGGCGGCGCGGCTCGTGATTGAAGCGGTTTGCCTGCAGGTATTCGGGCAGATGCGAGTTGATGAGCCAGATC
This sequence comes from Pseudorhizobium marinum, assembly GCF_000705355.1. Taxonomy (NCBI): domain Bacteria; kingdom Pseudomonadati; phylum Pseudomonadota; class Alphaproteobacteria; order Hyphomicrobiales; family Rhizobiaceae; genus Pseudorhizobium; species Pseudorhizobium marinum. The sequence continues at coordinate 21,425 of NZ_JMQK01000006.1, read as the reverse complement.
TCGGCCCCTTCATCGGAAGCATAGGACTCGGCGATGTTTGCCTTGCCTTCGCGCAGGGACTTGACCTCGGTGCCCGTCAGGACGATCCCGGCCTCATAGGTGTCGAGGATCTCGTAGTTGTAGCGGGCCTTGCGGTTCTCCGCGACAATCTTGTTTACCGTGCGCTGGCTGCCTTTGGGGGCCATGTCTGATCCGTACCCTTCGTTTTTCTGTTCTCTCCCCACCCACGGGCGCTGGGCGAGGTTTCCCTTATGTAAGGTGGCGTCGCCGCAAAGGAAAGCGGCAAGCCGTCCTTCTAGTTGAGCAGGCCGGCGTGGCGGAGCGCTGCATCGAGCGCAGCCTCGGTCCCCGGCTCCAGTGTCGACATCAGCGGCGACCGCACCACGCGGCTCATGCCTCTGGTCTTCCACAGGCCGTATTTTGCGCCGCAGACGCCCGGCTCCAGGAAGATCGCCTTGTGCAGCGGCATCAGCCGATCCTGATATTCCAGCGCCTTGGCGTAATCGCCGGCAAGCGTGGCCGCCTGGAACTCCGCACAGAGACGCGGCGCGACATTGGCGGTGACGGAGATGCATCCGACGCCGCCGTGGGCATTGAAGCCGAGTGCTGTGGCATCCTCTCCCGACAGCTGGATGAAGTCCTTGCCGCAGGCGATGCGCTGCTCGGAGACGCGCTCGATCTTTCCGGTCGCATCCTTGACGCCGGCAATATTGGCATGCGCCTTGGCCAGAGCCCCCATGGTCTCGGGCGTCATGTCGATGACCGAGCGGCCCGGGATGTTGTAGATGATGATCGGCAGAGACACGGCGTCGGCGATCGCCGAGAAATGCGCAAACAATCCCTTCTGGGTCGGCTTGTTGTAGTAGGGCGTCACCACCAGCAGCGCATCGGCGCCGGCTTTCTCCGCATGGGTTGCGAGCTCTATGGCTTCCCGCGTGTTGTTGGACCCCGCGCCGGCGATGACCGGAACGCGCTTGGCCGCCAGTTCGATGCAGAGTTCCACGACGCGCATGTGCTCCGCATGCGACAGTGTCGGCGATTCTCCCGTCGTGCCGACCGGCACCAATCCGCTGCTGCCCTCGGCGATCTGCCACTCCACGTGAGCGGCAAATGCCTGCTCATCGATTGCGCCATCGGCAGTAAAGGGGGTGACGAGCGCGGGCATGGATCCCTTGAACATGCAATACTCCTGGCAGCCGGAAGTCCACGCTTCGGCCGCATTCCGTGACTAAGGTGGCGCACAATAGAGCGGTGGGAATGCAACGACAAGCGGATGCTGTCGCGATTTCGTCATAGAGTCGGCAGCGCCAAAACGACGCATTTTCATGAACCTGGTAAGCCTTCGTTAACTTGCGAAGCAGCTAATAAATATGAGGTCGTCTATCCTTGTCGCGAGTCGCCGGATGAATAAGCCTGTGCTGCTGCTGACTGCCCTGTCGCTTGGCCTTTCAAGCGGCTGGCCGAATGCCGCGCCTCTGCCTGAAGGCGCCACTCCGCTTCCCTATGCCAAACCGGACAGCCCGACGGCCGCTTCCTTTCCGATGCCGCTGACAACGAAATCCATCCCGCGGACCGGCCGGCTGACACCGGCGCCGGTGCTCAAATCCGGGCTGGATGCGCTTTCCGACGGCAACGCCGGGCGCGCCATCCTGATCCGCAACGGCCTGCCGCCCGGTTCGCTCGAGCGCCAGATCCTGACCTGGGCCATCGCCACGTCCGGCACGTTCGGCGTGCCGTCCGCTGAAATCGCGGCCGCCGAGGCGGAGCTGGCCGGCTGGCCGGGGCTCGACGGGCTGCGGGCGCAGTCGGAGCGGGCGCTGTTCCTCGAGAACCCCAAGGCGGAGACGGTCATCGCGGCGTTCGAACGTGCGCCGCCGCAGACTGCCGAAGGAACCTTCGTCTTTGCCCGCGCCCTGCGCGAAACAGGCAAGCAGGACGAAGCCGTCCAGCTCATCCGGCAGCTCTGGGCCTCGGATGCACTCGACACCGCGCTCGAGAGCCGGATCCTCAAAGACTACGGGTCCTTCCTGAAGGCGGCGGACCACAAGGGCCGCATGGACTATCTGATGTACCGCAGCCGGGTGACGCAGGCGAAGCGCTTTGCCGACCTTGGGGAAGCGCAGTCTCTCTACAAGGGCTGGAGCGCGGTGATCCGGGAAGCGAAAAATGCCGACGCGCTGGTGAAGGCCGTCGATGCATCCTGGGCCGATGATCCCGCCTATCTCTTCATCCAGATCGAACAGTTGCGCCGCAAGGAGAAATACGAAGACGCGGCGGCTCTTCTCAAGAAGGTGCCGCAGGATACCGCGCAGCTGATCAACCCCTCCGAATGGTGGAACGAGCGGCGTATCGTGGCCCGCGGACTGGCGGATCAGGGCGACTATCGGGCGGCCTATGACATCGTTTCCGCCTATCGCGGCACGCGAGCCGCAGACATCGTCGACGCGGAGTTTCACGCCGGATGGTATGCGCTGCGCCATCTGGATGATCCTTCGAGCGCCGAGCGCCACTTCCGGCAGATCGAGAAGGTCTCGAACGGACCGATCTCGTCGGCGCGTGCCCTGTACTGGCTTGGCCGGACGGCTGAGCAGGCGGGGCATGACACTGCCGATGAATTCTACCGGAAAGCGGCCGCCTATCCCGGCACCTTCTATGGCCAGCTTGCATCCGCCAAGACAGGCAGCATAACACTGAACGTCGCCGATCCCGTGCCGAGCGACGACGACCGGCAGACTTTCCTGGGCCGTGCGCCGGTGCAGGCGATCGGGCTGCTGGAGGCCACCGGCCAACAGCGGCGGGCGGAAACCCTGCTGCGGGCTCTGGCCAAGGAGATCGAGAGCCCCGGCGAGCTGGCACTTCTGGCAAAGAAGGCCGAAGCGCGCGCGAACCACTCCCTGGCCCTGCAGATCGGCAAGACCGCCTTTGCGGAAGGTCGTGACGTCGCCGCTCTCGCCTTTCCCACCGGCGTGATACCGGCCACCGCCAATATCGCCGGGTCCGGCACGGCGCTCGCCTATTCGATTGCCCGGCAGGAAAGCGCATTCAATCCCACCGCCGTCTCACCCGCCAATGCCCGTGGCCTGCTGCAGCTTCTGCCGGGAACGGCCAAGGCGGTCGCCAAGCGACATGGCCTCTCCTACGCCCCGGCCCTTCTGACCGGCGACCCCGGCTATAACGCCACGCTCGGCGCCCATTACCTCGGAGAGCAGATCGCGTCCTTCGACGGCTCCTATGTGCTGACCTTCATTGCCTATAACGCCGGGCCGCGGCGGGTGCGGGAATGGATCGAGCGCTATGGCGACCCGCGCGGCAAGCCCATCGATGAGGTTGTCGACTGGATCGAGCGCATCCCCTTCCCCGAGACCCGCAGCTACGTGCAGCGGATCATGGAGAACTACCAAGTCTACAAGACCCGGCTTGGGCAGGAGACCGACATCGTGGCCGACCTGCGGTTCGGTCGACGGTAGGCCAAGGCCATTTCAGTCTTCGTGCGCGAGGCGCCATTGAAGGTTGACTGACGACAACGCAACTTCAGCCTCATGAATGAAGAAAGGCCCGCATTGCCGGGCCTTTCGCGTGCTTCTCCGATGATGATCTGCTTAGAAGTTGCGCTGGAGACGGACGATGCCACCCCAGTCTTCGCTGGAGTCATCGTAGCCGACGGCCACCTTGGCCGCCAGATCGTCGGTGATGGCGTAGTTGACAGTTGCACCGGCGGTCCAGAAGTCGTCACCGCCGAAGTCGTTGCTGCCGTCCTGATAGGCTTCCCAGTAGTACTGGAATTCAGGGATGATCTGCAGCTTTTCCGTCACGTTGAAGGCATAGGCGGTCGCAAGCGTCCACTCGGCGGAGCTGTAGTACACGTTCGGACCCGACGAATAGATGCCGGAGAGATAGAAGGTACCCGGCCTACTTCGGCTGAGCCGATCACGCGAACCGAGCCCTCTTCATTGCCGAAATCGTAGGAACCGAGGACTTCCACGGCTGCCGGACCGAGCGACGCCTGAATGAGGCCTTCAAGGCCAAGTTCCTGACCAGTGAACGGCGTCGTGTCGTCACCGTAGCTGCCGCTCAGTTCATCCAGCTGAAGGCCAGCCGTAAATGCGGTACCCGTGTAGATGTAGGCGATCGAGGTCAGACGGTTCGAACCGAGGTTGTCGAGCTCGCCCGGCAGATCGTTTGCATCCCACCAGTTGAGGTAGGTACCGGCCTTGAAGCCGCCGAGCTGCAGGTAGACTTCATCGAGATAGAAGTCGGTCGTGCTGGACGCTGTATCTTCGGAAATGTCGCCGTGCATGGCGATGAAGCCGGTCAGCTCGCCAAGTTCGGTATCGCTCTTGGACGTGAACGTGACACGGGCACGGGTCCACGCGTCCCAATCACCGTCGTTGAAGTCATTGGCGTCACGACCGAAATCGACCTGAAAGCGGATGTAACCGCCGACCTTGAGGCAGGTTTCGGTGCCCGGAATGTAGAAGAATCCGGTGCCGAATGCATCGCAAACACGAACGTATTCCATGGGCTCAGGCTCAGCGGCGATGATCGCGTCGGCAGCCTGGGCAGATACTGCTGCGAGGGCAGCAGCGGAGCCGAGAAGAAGGCTCTTGATGTTCATTATAGGACCTCCGGTCTGAAAAGGGTTGCCGCCGACAGGGCAGAAACCAAAGCACAAACTAAAAAAGCCGCCCTTGGCGACTTCAATGCAGATCCTTGTATTTCTTCCCGGCGGACAGACTACTTTGGACCGTCCTTTTTTTGGAGAAAACTCCCCCGGCAAGCCGGGGGAGTTCTCTGTTTGGATTAGAAGCTACGCTGCAGACGGACGAAACCGTCAACGTAGTCGTCTGCACCGTCACGGTCGTTGTACTGAGCCGAGACCTTCATGGACATGCCGCGGGTGATTGCGTAATCAACCGTCAGGCCGGCGCGCCAGCCGTCGTCGTCACCGAAGTCGTCGCCGATAGCGCCGAGGCCGTTGAAGTACTGCACACCTGGGGTGAGCGTGAACTTCTCAGTTGCCTTGAAGGCGTAGGAAGCAGCGATCGTCCACTCAGCAGCATCGTAGTAGATGTTCTGGCCGGAAGACCAGATGCCTGCGAGCTGCAGGGTGCCAGGACCGACGCCAGCCGAAACGATAGCGCGAACTGCACCGTTTTCAGCGTCGAAGTCGTAGGAGCCGAGCAGGTCGAAAGCAGCTGCGCCGAGCGAAGCCGTTACGATACCTTCGAGGCCGAGATGCTGGCCGACCGAGTATTCGCCGGTGGCTGCATTGCGGCTGATTTCGTCAAGCTGAATACCAGCCGTGAAAGCATCGCCGGTGTAGATGTAAGCGATCGAGGTCAGACGGTTCGAGCCGAGCGAATCGGTTTCGCCGTTGATGCCCTTATCCCACCAGTTCAGGTAGGTACCGGCCTTGAAGCCGCCGAGCTGCAGGTAAACTTCGTCAAGAACGAAGTCGTTGGTGCCAGTTACGAGAGCGCCGGTACGCGGGCTGTCGGTCGTGTTGATCTGCATGCCGATGTAGCCGGTCAGTTCGCCGAGCTCAGTGTCCGACTTCGAAGTGAAGTTTACACGTGCACGGGTCCATGCATCCCAGTTGTCGCCAGCGTAGGAGTCGTCACGGTCGTCGAAGTCGACCTGGAAACGAACATAGCCGTCGATCTTGAGGCAGGTTTCGGTGCCCGGGATGTAGAAGTAGCCAGTGCCGAATGCGTCGCAAACGCGAACGTATTCCATGGGCTCAGGTTCAGCAGCGATGATGGCGTCGGCAGCCTGGGCGCCGGATACTGCTGCGAGGGCAGCAGCGGAGCCGAGAAGAAGGCTCTTGATGTTCATTTTTGACCTCCAGTCAAAATCAAACCTTTCGGAAAGATAGTTTCCTGGGCCAAAGGGCACTCCGAGAGCGTCAGCAGCACCATCGTCATTTGGGCCCTGCCTCTGGTATCGGGACGCAGACGTCTAGAGTTCGGTTGCTCAGCTAACGCGATTTCTGCGTAGACGATGCTGAAGCCTGGTTTGAGTCAAAGCAGCGGATGGGTCTAGCGGTCGCGCTCCAGTACCGGCACGCAGACATCAAGGTCATGCGACGCAAGGTGAGCGTATCGCATCGTCATCTGAAGCGTCTGATGACCGAGCCACATCTGGACCCGCCTTATATCTATCCCGCCTCTAACAAGCCGGGATGCGCAGGTATGTCTCAATACGTGCGGGACAACGTCATCGTCGTTTCCAAGGCCCACCTCAGATTTTGCTTGGTTCCAGACGACGCGGAAACGCTGTTGATCCGTATCGGCGAACGGCCCGACAATCTGATGCTTTTGCACCTCTATTGCCTTGGTGGCGCGCACCGTCAGAGGGACAGATCGGCTACGGCCTGATTTTGTAATCCAGAAAGTTGCCCGGTTCTGATGGATGTCATTCCATCGAAGTCCAATGCCCTCTCCCAGCCTGGCCCCGGTATCGACCAGGAAGACGCAAAAGGTTGGCGTAACCCTCGTCCTTGCCCCTGATCGCAGAGAAAAGCCGATCCTCTTCTTGAAAATCAAGAAAACGGATCCGACCTGATCTCTCTTTTTGCCGTCTGAACTCCGGCAAACTATGCAGGTCACCCATTTTGAACGCTTTCCGCAGCAACTTGCTCAGCGCTGCCATCTTTCTATTGATGGTCGCGTTGCTGTTGCCACGTTTGCGCAATTCGCCGATGAGTGTATCCACCATCTGATCGGTGAAAACCTCGAAGCCTTGGCCTAGCAGTATCTCATCCAGTTCGCCGATAAACGATGTCACATTCTTTTTGTGACTACCCGGCTCCCACAATATGTCTACATAGCGAGACAAAAGTTCCGGAAGGCTCACGCTCTTCACGACCCCAATCGGCCCGCTCGGGTTAAACTGATAGTTTACCGAATAGGTTTGAGTCAGTCCTGTCGAGGCCGACCCAAAGAAGCTCTTTTCGGCGCGATCCCCCAAAGCTCGTCTCCTTCCCTTGCGAGCGAGGAACATCACCTTGGAACAGAGTTTTCAATAGCCTCTGGGTGAACAACTTTAGATTGCTCATCCGACCGGCGCTTTTGTTGCAAACCAGCAACAGAAATAGCCCGCAGCCATAGGGCTGCGAGCCATTATTCAGATCTGAGCTAGCTCAGATTAGAAGTTGCGCTGCAGACGGACGAAGCCGTTCCAGAACTCATCGTCACCGTCGAAGTCGTTGTAGTTGGCAGTGACCTTGACGGCCATGCCCTGGGTAACGGCGTAATCAACCGTCAGACCTGCACGCCAGCCGTCTGCATCGCCGAAGTCGTCGCCGATAACGCCACGGTTGTTGAAATACTGCACGCCAGGAGTGATTGTGAACTTCTCGGTCGCCTTGAAGGCATACGAACCAGCGATCGTCCACTCAGCCGTGTCGTAGTAGACGTTGTAACCAGAAGCCCAGATACCTGCCAACTGCAGCGTGCCCGGACCAACTCCAGCGGAAACGAGAGCGCGAACAGCACCTTCTTCGTTTCCGAAGTCGTAGGAGCCGAGCAGGTCAACCGAAGCAGCACCCAGGGAAGCCGTTACGATTGCTTCAAGGCCCAGATCGTTGTTGTCGTCAAGGATAGCGGCGCCAGCAGGAGTGAAGCCTGTGGCTTCAGCGCCTTCCAGCTCATCAAGCTGAATACCGGCAGTGAAGGCATCGCCAGTGTAGATGTAGGCGATCGAGTTTGCGCGGAAACCGCCGAGCTGATCGGTTTCGCCGTTGATGCCCTTATCCCACCAGTTCAGGTAGTTACCAGCCTTGAAGCCGCCGAGCTGCAGGTAAACTTCGTCCATGTAGAACGTATCGTTAGCCGTGGAATTGTCCGCATCGCCATGAATAGCAATGAAGCCCGTCAGCTCACCAAGCTCAGTGTCAGACTTGGATGTAACTTCAAGACGACCGCGTGTGAAAGCATCCCAGCTGGAACCGCCAGCGATGTCTTCACCAGCGTTAACCTGGAAACGAACGTAACCGCCGATCTTGAGGCAGGTTTCGGTGCCCGGGATGTAGAAGTAGCCAGTGCCGAATGCGTCGCAAACGCGAACGTATTCCATGGGCTCAGGTTCAGCAGCGATGATGGCGTCGGCAGCCTGGGCGCCGGATACTGCTGCGAGGGCAGCAGCGGAGCCGAGAAGAAGGCTCTTGATGTTCATTTTTGACCTCCAGTCAAAGTTTCGTAAGGGTCTGGGTTCTTTTGCTGAAGGACAGCGTTCCCTGCCCCATCCCCGTCGATTGCTAGAAGACGGACGATCCACCGCCTCGCTTCCGAGAGTGAAAATACAAGACGGGGGATGTCATGCAATCAGGAACTTGCAGGAAGTCCCATTCCCGCCCCTGCTTACGGGGGTCCTGTTGCGCAAAGGACACAAATGTGGCGAGCGGGACCGTTCAAACTTTATAGATCGTTAAGAAACGGCTTGATCCGCAGGCACTTAGGAGTGGCTGACCGGCCGGACGGAGGGACTCGAGCGAGACCTTTGCGCCCGAATCGTGCCGCAAAACGGCCTTTTCTCGAAAAGGGTCGCCTGCAGATTCGGGCAAGGGAACCGAACGGCGTCCCGTTCTCAGCCAGCAGCCCCGCGGCTCCGAATCTGGTGCCGCTTGTTTTCCGCGGTCGGCGACTCGCTGGCAACCGATGGCCGACATCGGCACGCCGCAACGCGGCCCGGTTCTGCGATTGCCGCGAAAACAGCAAAGTGATGCGGCTTGATGCCATTGCTTTCGACCTTCCGGCTCGAGAGACGTTGATGTCGACATCCCTCAGTCAGGAAGACAACGTGACCTTCACTCCTCTCCTTCTCCGAGTCGCTCTGCTGACGCTCCTTCTGCAGGCGTCCTCGGCGGCGTCCGCCCAGCCGTCGGCGCGGATCGCGGCTGGGCCCGACGCGGCGCTCGTGGTTGCGGATGCGGCCTGCGGCCCCGGCTGGTCCAGGACGGCCCGCGGCACATGCCGCAGAACCCTGCAGGAGCCCGTGCCGACGCCGCGCTGGCGGCCACCCGGTCAACAGCGGGAGCTTCTTCGGCCCGGCGGCGAGCCTGCTCCCGTCCTGCGTCGGGCGGCGCCTCAAGAACTCGATGGCCCGCCGCCACCGCATCTGCGTTGGTCGCCACCACCGCCGCCGCCGCGCTGGCAGGACACCAGGCCGATAGTTCCCGGCGGGCTTTCCAATCCTGCCGGGCGCCCCTGAGCTGGAGGGGGGCTTGAACCAACCTTCCACGAGCCGGTTGATGCGCCCCCTATATAAAGACAGCGGACACCGACCCTCGGTGCCGGATCATGCCGACGGTTGTCCGATCTCGCTGCCATGCTGTAACGATGGACCATGAAGATCTGGCTGACAGCGCTGTTGTTCGCTCTTGTGTCCGTGTGCGGTGCCGCTGCGCACGGCGTACGGGTGCCGAAGGATACCTCCGGCATCACCATTGCCCCTTTGTCTCATGGGCAAATGACAGTGATTGCCGACCATAGAGACGACATCCACCTGCTGGCCACATGGCTAGCCGACCGGGACGCGCAGGTCCGCGACCTGCTGGCATTCAGCCGCCTCCAATATGCAAAATGCTTATGGGGAATGATGCCGGGCAGCATCAATGACGAAGCGAGCCCCTTCAATGAATGCAGCCATGCCTATCTTGCTGCAGACCAGGCCATCCTTCTTCGCATGCGGACCCTGCCCCACTGGCCGGAAAAGACGGGCCAGCTGTTCGATACCGTGGAGCGCAGCATGATCGTCAGCGGCTCCTCTCTCGTCCTCTGCGCCTACAGCGCCACAAGCTTCAACACCGCGTCGCCCGTCGATCCCGACTGGCACGACTTTATAATCCACATGCCGAGCCTCCTGACGGCGCTGGCAGTAACAGCCGGTCTCCTTCTTTCCCTGGGCCTCCTGATCGTCCTGGTCCGGACGGAGATGGCGAGATCCCGGCATTCAGGCGGAAGCACGCCTCCCACGCCGGCTGGACTGGACGTCTCCGGCACCGTTGCCGGATAGGCCTGCGGGAACCGGCACCACCCCCGATCTGATCTGCATTTTCCTCGCGGATGTAACGACAGGCACGGTGCAAAACAGCAAGAAGAGGCAAGAATGGCATCACGGATCGAAGACTATGGTATGATCGGGGACTGCGAGACGGCGGCCTTGGTCTCCCGAATGGGCTCCATCGACTGGCTGTGCTTTCCGCGATTCGATTCGCCCGCCTGCTTCGCTTCCCTTCTCGGGACGGACGAGAACGGCCACTGGTCGATCACACCGCGGCTGCCTGTCCTCGACGTGCGCCGCGCCTACGTCGATGACACTCTGGTCCTGGAGACGGAATTCGTCACCGAAGGCGGTCGTGCGGCGATCTTCGACTTCATGCCGCCGCGCGACGGCTCCAGCAATCTGGTGCGGATCATCGAAGGCCGGCAGGGCGAGGTGGAATTCGACATCGATCTCGTCATGCGCTTCGACTACGGGCGCAGCGTGCCCTGGGTGACGCATGATCCCTCTGGACGGCTGACGGCGGTGGCCGGCCCCGACCGGCTGACGCTGCAAAGCCCGGTGGACCTGAAGGGAGAGGATTTTCACAGCAAGGGCAGCGTTGTTGTCTCGGAAGGGCAGCGGATCGCCTTTACCCTCACCCACAGCCCGTCGCACGAACCGGTGCCGGTCGCCCAGGATCCGGAAGCGGCCCTGCAGCAGACCGTGCTTTTCTGGCGGGAATTCGTCAGCCGCTGCCCGTCGGTCAACAGCTATACGGAGACCGTCAAAAGGTCGCTGATCACGCTGAAGGCGATGACCTACCTGCCGACGGGCGGCATCGTCGCCTCGGTGACGACCTCGCTGCCGGAGGCGCTGGGCGGCCCGCGCAATTGGGACTACCGCTACTGCTGGCTGCGCGACGCGACGATGACGCTGATGGCCTTCATGGATCTCGGCTATCTCGACGAGGCCGCCGCCTGGCGGGAATGGCTGATGCGGGCGGTGGCCGGAACGCCGGAGCAGATGCAGATCATGTATGGCGTGGGTGGCGAGCGACATCTTCCGGAATGGGAGGTGGACTGGCTTGCCGGCTACGAGGGCTCGCAGCCGGTGCGGGTCGGCAATGCCGCAGCGGGACAGTTCCAGCTGGATGTCTACGGCGAGGTGGCCGATGCGCTGGCGCAGGCGCGCCGGCACGGCCTGCCGCCCCATCCTCGCAGCGCTTCGCTGGCCGGGGTGCTGCTACCCTTCCTGGAAAAGGCATGGCGCGAGCCGGACGAAGGCATCTGGGAGGTGCGCAGCGGGCGGGCCCATTTCACGCATTCGAAAGTGATGGCCTGGGTGGCCTTTGACCGGGCATCGCGCCTTGCCGAGGAATTCGGGGGAGAGGCGGAAGCCGTCCGCCGGTGGCGCCAGGTTGCCGACGAAATTCACGCCGACGTCTGCCGCAACGGCTACGACGAGGAGCTCGGCAGCTTCGTCCAGTCCTATGGATCCAAGGTACTCGACGCCAGCCTGCTGCAGATCCCCCTCGTCGGCTTCCTGCCGCCGGAGGATCCTCGCGTCGTGTCGACCGTCGAGGCGATCGAGCGGCGGCTCGTCCGCGATGGCCTCGTGCTGCGCTACGAGACCGAGGTCGCCGACGACGGCCTGCCCTCGGGTGAAGGTGCCTTCCTCGTCTGCAGCTTCTGGCTCTGCGACGCGCTTGTCCTTCTGGGGCGATATGCCGATGCCAAGCGGTTCTACGAAAAGCTCGTCGGCCTCTGCAACGACGTCGGACTTCTCTCGGAGGAATATGACCCGGTCGCCGGCCGCATGCTGGGCAATTTCCCGCAGGCCTTCAGCCATATCGGGCTGATCAGCACGGCCCTCAACCTGGCCCGCATCGAAGGACCGGCCGAAGAGCGATCGCTGCCGGTCGAAGGGCCGTAGCGGCGGTCGCCGAAGCGACGAACACAGGCCTCCGGACCGGCATCTCTTCAAACAGGAGGGTTCGACAAGGAACTCAGGAGCGCCCCGGCGGTTGATCGACCGAAATTCTGTGCCTCGAACCCGCGGCCTTCCTCCAGCAATCCGCCCGAAACTTATCGGCGCCAGGAGTGATGCATCCGGGATTCGTCTCTGGGGGCGAGGTCTAGGAATGTCTGTCCGTTCCCTTCGTCGGGCAAACGGGCATTCGCTCACGGTATAATGGGAACAGACAGCAATGAGCCATCACAGCGGCAGTTATCGAAACGTGGCGACCATTATCGCCCTGATGCTGCTCGTTATCCTGGCCGTTGTGTCTTTACTGCCCCTCATCGAGACCAACACCTGGTGGATCCGCTATCTGGATTTTCCCCGGCTCCAGTTCGCCATTGCCATGTCGATCGTGCTGGCGCTGTACCTCGCTCTGCGGGGACGCCCCCGGACCGAAGGACTGGATTGTCTTGGTCGGTGCCCTCTGCGCCCTGGCCTATCAGATCTACAAGCTCCATCCCTACTCCGATCTGGTGGACCCCGTTGCGGTGGCGCAGGCGGAGTGCCGTGAAGGACAATCAGTCCGCATCATGGTCGCCAACGTAAAGCGAAGAAACGAGAGCGCGGATGTGTTTCTCGACCAGGTTTTAGCCACAGATCCCGACCTGCTGCTGGTCATGGAAACCGACGCCTGGTGGGACGAACGGCTCGCTTCCCTGAGCAGCAGGTATCGACATCAGGTGCAGAGCATTCCCGACGATCACGCCTTCTACGGAATGCATCTTTTCTCGAAGCTGGAGCTGATATCGCCGGAGTTCGTTTTTTTCTTTGATGCCGTCACGCCGACGGTCGTCACACAGGCTCGGCTGCCGGGCGGGGAGACGGTTGGCTTCATCGGTCTTCATCCAAGGCCGCCTCTCGCCTGGTCACAGTCCACGACGATGCGCGATGCGCATCTGCTTCAGGCAGCACTGAGGGCGCGGCAGTCGGACGTGCCGACCATCGTGGCCGGCGATTTCAACGCGGTGCCGTGGGAGAGGATCAACCGCCGCGCCATGCGGATCGGCCGCCTTCTCGATCCGCGGGTCGGCCGCGGGCTCTATGCGACCTATGATACCGAGAGCGTCCTGATGTCCTGGCCGCTCGACCAGATCCTGTTCCAGCAGCAGCTTATGTTACAGGACTTCGGCACACTGCCCGATTTCGGGTCCGATCACCGCGCGGTCGTCGCAACGCTTTGCCATGACGCTGCGGCCGCGCAGCTTGCGCCGGAACTGCTCGCCGATGATCTTGCACAGGCAGAGGCATCCATCGACGCCGCCCGCTGAGGCAATAGAGAGTAGGCATCAGCCGCTGAAGCCGAAATACCAGACCGCCACCGGAACTGCTGACAGGAGAATGAGCGAAAGCACCACAAGGACTCCGTCGCGCGTGAGCAGCCCAGCCGCAAACAGCGCGATCACCGCCGACGCGATGGAACCCGAGGTCGGGATGATCTCCATGAACGGCATGAAAAGGGTCAGCGCGAGGATCAGAGTGAGCGGCAGCCAGAGCCACGGCCGGTGGAACAGAAAAGTGAGGCGCGCCTTGAGGAACCGCTCCACGAACCGAACCGGTTTGCGCAACCAGCCTATCCCCTTGCAAAGCTTGGCAGTGGACATGCGGCGGCGGGTGACGAAGCCCGGAAGCCAGACACTGTCGCGGCCGATGATCATCTGCGCCACCAGGATGAAGACGATCACGGCAACCGTCGCCGTGATACCGGGAATGGCGCTCGCCGGCGACGTGGAGATCAACGAAAAGACCAACATCAGCGAACCAAAGGATCTGTGCCCAAGCTTCTCGATCACGTCCTGGATGGCGATGCTGTCGCCGTGCGCCGATTCCTCCAGCTGATCCAGAACATCACTGAGTGCGCGCGTTTTTTCTGCCATGCTTTCCTCGAAGATGATCATCCAGACGATCGCGGAAGATCCGTCAGGCTTGCCGGAAAAGGCCCGCCTCTGCGGCGCCTCGACCGAAACGCGATTCGCCGACAGAACTCCTCTGCGTCACCGCAGCAAACCCCGGCGGCTCTCGCCTTAATCATCAGCGACGGGAGAAAGTTCCACCGCGCCCGGATTCCGGAGCCCGGTCGGCAAGGCGATACGCTTCGATGCCGTGGCCGGACATGCAGCGTCGGCAGCCATCAAGGCCGGAGCCAGCGTCAAGCGCGGCGGTTAGAAGTGTTGATTTGGGGGGATCGTTCAAAATGGCGGAGAAGATGGGATTCGAACCCACGATACCCTTCCGGGTATACTCCCTTAGCAGGGGAGCGCCTTCGACCACTCGGCCACCTCTCCGTTGCGGCCTGATTAAGTCGGATGATTAGCGATTGCAAGGCCTTTTCGCCGTGCCGGGGGAATTGTCCCGCCCGGGGGTTTGGTGGGGCGGGACACGGGGTCAGTAGCCGGAAGCGCCGCCCGTGCCCGGCGTACCGCGGCCGTAGCGGCCGGCGAGCCGGCGCAGGGTGCCGGCAAATTCCGCCACGTCGGAGCCGACGGCCACGAATCGCGCACCGAGATCGATGTAGCGGAGGTTGAGCGCCTCGTTGAAGGTCAGGATGCCGGCCGCCTTGCCCGCCGCGGTAATCGTCGCAAGCGCCTTTTCGATCACCTCCTGCACCTCGGGCGCCTCGATGCGGCCGAGATAGCCCATGTCCGCCGAAAGGTCCGCCGGGCCGATGAAGACGCCGTCGATACCCTCGACCGCCGCGATGTTCTTGAGATCGGCGATCGCCGCGCGGGTTTCGGCCTGAACGAGAAGGCAGATTTCGTCGGCGGCCGTCTCGGCGTAGTCGGAGACCGTGTTGAAGGCGGAGGCCCGCGCGACGGCCGCGCCAACGCCGCGGATGCCGTGCGGGGGATAGCGCACGGCCTTCACCAGCGCCCTCGCCTGCTCCGCCGAATCGACCATCGGCACCAGCAGCGTGCGGGCGCCGGCATCGAGCAGCTGCTTGATCATCCAGGGTTCGCCCATCGGCGGACGCACGACGGCTTCCGCCGGGGACGCCGAGAGCGCCCGCAGCTGGTCGATGATGCTGCGCAGATCGTTCGGCCCGTGCTCGCCGTCGATCACCAGCCAGTCGAAGCCGGCAGTGCCTGCGAGTTCTGCGATGAGGGGCTCGCCGGTGTTCAGCCACAGGCCGATCTGCGGCCTGCCGTCGCGAAGGGCGGCCTTGAAGAGGTTTTTCGGCACGGGCATGGCGTCTATTCCTAAAGGAGAAGTTGTTTGAGGTCGGCCGCGGGATCGATCAGCACGCGCCGGTCCGGCTGGATGCCCGCATCGAGCAGCTTCTTGCCGGTGACATAGGCCTTGGCGTCGTTGATGGCGTCCACCGCCAGAAAGCGGCCCTCGCCAAAATACCAGATGGAGATGCTGCCTTCGCGCATTCCCGGGCGCACCAGGGTCTCGTCGTAGCCGAGATTGAAGCCGGCGATCTGCAGCTTGACGTCGTACTGATCCGACCAGAACCAAGGCTTGGGATCGTAGGGGATGTCGCCACCGGCCAGAACCGCGGCAATGGCTTCGGCCTGGTCGACGGCGTTCTGGACCGATTCGAGCCGGATATGGTGGCCGTTCCACGGCAGCAGCGTGCAGTCTCCGGCCGCGACGATGGCCGGATCGGAGGTGCGCCCGAAGGCGTCGACGATGACGCCATTGCCGACATCGAGCCCGCTTTCGCGCGCCAGCCGGTCGTTCGGCGTGACGCCGATCCCGACGATGGCGAAATCGACGTCGATGACGGAGCCGTCTGAGAGCTCCGCGCCGCAGACCCTGCCGTCCTTGCCGATCAGGCGGACGAGGCCGGTCTTCTCGCGGATGGACACGCCGTGCTGGAGATGCACCGCGCGAATCAGGTCCGCCGTCTCGGCAGATGCCACGCGCGCCAGGATGCGGTCGGCCATCTCGATCAGCGTCACCTCGACCCCGAGATGGCGGGCGACGGCGGCGGCCTCGAGCCCGATATAGCCGCCGCCGATCACCAGCAGACGACGGCCTGGGCGCATTTCGGCGGCAAGCTCGTCGGCGTCGCGCTTGCTGCGCATGACGTGGACACCGTCGAGGTCTCCGCCGATCGCGTCCGGAAGCTGACGCGGCGCGGCACCAGTCGTCAGCGCCAGCGTGTGATAGTCGATAAAGCTGCCGTCCTGCATGCGAATACGTCTTGCCGTGCGGTCGATCTCCTCGACGAAGGTCGACAGCCGCACCTCGACATCATGCTCCGCGTACCATTCCGCAGGTCGGTAGGTCAGGCGGTCGAAGGTCATCTCGCCGAGCAGATACTTCTTGGAGAGCGGCGGACGCTGGTAGGGGTGAACTTCCTCGGCGCCGACCAGCGTGATCGGCCGCGTGTCGTTGAGGGCGCGGAGCCTTGCGGCAAGCGCAAACCCGGCCTGCCCGGCTCCGACGATCACAAGCCTGTCCGTCAATGGCCGTCCTTCCCTGCAAAGCGGCAAAATTCATCGGGAGGGGTAGCGCCGGGAGACGGTTCCGTCAACCGGCCGGACGGATGCGGCAGCCGTCGCCGGCGGCGGCCGGGCGCCTGCCGCACAATCGTACAGGCCGGCACAATTCGAGGATTCTCATTCAGGATGTGTTAGCTGATGTCGGGCAGACTGCGGACCTGAGGAGACAGAAGGAGGGTGTCATGCCCTTGAATATGGACCACGATCCGAAGCAGAGCGCCGCACGAGACCAGGTCTTCGAGAAGTTCACGATCGAACGGCCCGGCAAGATCATCTTCGTCGGCCATCATCTCAGCACGGGAACCTATCTGCGCTGCCTGATCCGCACGATGTCGCTCTACGGCGCCGAACTGGAAGTCAGCCCCCACATCCCCGTCCCCAGCAACTTCTTCCTTGAGATTCTCGGCATCCACGACGAGATCGGATGCACGGTGATCCGCCGCGAGGAGGAGAAGGTGACCGTCGGCTTCAACATGCTGATCAACGCCGAATTCCTCCACCACGTGATCCGCCTGAGCTTCGAAACCAGCCACTGAGACCTGGCCGCCGACTGCCGCCCTGGCGGGTCGGATTGCCCTGCGGGCGCTTGCGTCCGCCGGGCAAGAGCAGGGGCAGAGCCCAGAGCAGGCCCTGCCACTCCGGTCCCTCGAGAGGATCGGAGAAAGCCTTGCGCTTCTTCCTTGTCCCGTCGTTCACCGCAATCCACATCCTGACCCAACCGAGCAGCATGGCGATCTCCCTCCAGCAACCTCTGGAGACGAGCTAAGCTGCCGCCGGGGACAAAGGTAGACGCGTGGACGAAACGCGGTTTTCATCCACGAACGATGGCCGGCCGCCGCTCATGAGGGTAAGGAGAGAGCCATGGATGACGCCGGTTGGGACGACCTCAGACTTTTCCTGCATGTGGCGACCGAAGGTGGGCTCAGTGGCGCTGCCGATCGGACCGGCCTCAGCGCCCCGACCATCGGCCGTCGGATGCTGGCGCTCGAGCGGGCGACCGGGCGCGCGCTCTTCATCCGCAGCCAGCGGGGCTATCGCCTGGCGCCCGACGGCGAGGTGCTGCTGGCGCATGTCATTTCCATGCAGAAGACAGCGGACAAGATTGCCAGCTGGCGGGGCCAGGCCTTCACGCTGCCGATCGTCTCCATCGGCGCCGATCCATGGCTCTCGGGCTTCATCGCCACCGAGACGCAAGCCATCCGCGGACCGGACGACCCGTTCCGGCTCTGCTGCCAGACGCATGCCGCCGGAATCGACTTCACCTATCGCGAGACGGATATCGGCCTCGTGCGGAGCCGTCCCGAGACAGGCAATCTGGCGATCCGCAAGTCGGTGCAGGTCGCACATGCCGTCTATCGGCCGGCGGGCACCGACGGATTGCCGCTGCCTTGGGTCTCGATCGGCACGCAAAGCGCCCATTCGCCGGCGGACCGATGGGTGTTCGAGCATCACGAGGCGGACATCCGGACCTGGGCCAACGCGCCGGACCTGCTGCTGCGGCTGATCTGCGCCGGCAATGGTCGCGGCCTCCTCCCCTTTTCGTCGGTGATCGGCGGCCGGAGCTCACGCGGGACGGCCCCATCATCGAGGAACTCACCCATACGCTGTGGATCGTCGCCCATGACGACGACCGGCATCGTCCGGAAATGCGACTGGTGGTGGACCGGCTCGCCGCCCTGTTCAAGCGCAATGCCGACAGCTTCGCCGGCCGTACCGGTTGAGCGTTGCCAGGGCTTGCACGCCGTTCATTCGGCCCTATGGTGTGCCGGTTTCTCCGCAGCAGGTCCATCATCATCATGTCGGCATTCTCCCGTTTCACGCCCCTCATCAATGCGCTGCCAGCGACTGTGCCGTTCGTCGGTCCCGAAGCGATCGAGCGCAATCGCGGCCTTGAGGTAAAGGCCCGCATCGGCGCGAACGAAAACGGCTTCGGTCCGGCGCCGTCGGTCCTGCAGGCGATCGCGGAAGCGGCCCCCTCGACCTGGAAGTACAACGACCCGGAGAATTTCGCCCTGAAGCAGGCGCTGGCCGCCCATCTCGGCTGCCGGCCGGAGAACCTGGCGATCGGGGAAGGCATCGATTCGCTGCTCGGGCAGATCGTCCGGCTGGTGATCGAGCCGGGGTTTTCGGTGGTGACGTCGCTCGGCGCCTATCCGACCTTCAATTTCCACGTCACCGGCCACGGCGGACGGCTCGTGACGGTGCCCTATGTGGACGACCGCGAGGATCTGGACGGCCTCCTGGACGCGGTTCGCCGCGAGAACCCGCCGCTCGTCTATTTCGCCAATCCCGACAATCCGATGGGCAGCTGGTGGAACGCCGACAGTGTCGTGGCCTTTGCGCTTGCGGTGCCGGAGACGTCGCTGCTCATTCTCGACGAGGCCTATTGCGAGACGGCACCGGCCGGTTCGACGCCGGCGATCGAGGCGCTGCTCGACCGGCCCAACGTGATCCGCACCCGCACCTTCTCCAAGGCCTATGGTCTTGCGGGCGCCCGCATCGGCTACGCCATCTCGACGCCGGGAACGGCCGCGGCCTTCGACAAGATCCGCAATCATTTCGGCATGGCGCGCATCAGCACCGCGGCGGCGCTCGCGGCACTGGCCGATCAGGATTATCTGGGGAAGGTCATCGACAGGATTGCCGGCTCGCGGGAGCGGATTGCGCAGATCGCCCGCGACAATGGTCTCACGCCCCTGCCCTCGGCCACAAATTTCGTCGCCATCGACTGCGGCCGCGATGGGGCCTACGCCAAGGCGATCGTCGATGGACTGATGGATTACGGCGTCTTCATCCGCATGCCGGGTGTCGCGCCGCTCAACCGCTGCATCCGCGTCAGTGCCGGACCGGAGAGCGACATGGCGCTGCTGGAGCAGGCCCTGCCCCTGGTGCTCAAGAGCCTCTAACGCGAAAACCGCGCCAGCCTTGTTTCTGCCGGTCGCGGTTCAATCGCTTGTGCTGGAGTGACGGACGGCGGGATGCCGCTGCCCGATGATGCCCTGCATGCGCGGCATCAGTGCATCGTCATCCATTCGCGGGCAGCGCGCAGGGCCGCTGCCAGTTCGAGCTTGCTCATCGTCTGGGCAAGATCGGCCCGCAGTTCGGCGGCGCGCTCTGAGCCCTTGATCGCGGCAATGTTCAGCCACTTGTGCGCCGAGACCAGATCGACGGCGCAGCCGCGACCCGTCGCATACATCAGACCCATGTCGCAGAATACATCCGCACGGGCCTCGCCACCCATCGTGGCATTGTCGGTATTGTACATTTCAAAGCGTGCCATTGGTTCTTGTCCCTGTTTGACCTGCGTTCTCGTCGTAGTCCCTGTTTTTGCCCTTTCGGGCTCCGTCCGGATCACCGTCTTGAAGCGGCTTTTTATGATCCTTCCGGCGGCGGAATTTCCCGCTCGTTTGATGACCCGAGTATCGCCCAGACCTTCCAACAGGCGCCTAAAAAGCTTGATTAATTTGAAGAAAACAAAATGCAAACGCTTGGTAAAATTGAGTTTTCGTTAAATATCAGAGGCACTGGCGCACCGGGATTTCCGCTTAAAATTTACAAAAACTTCACGCCGGCAAATCAACCCTTTCCTAACCACGATCTCGATGACGCATTTCAGACCTCGACCGATCGGCCTCCACGACAGCGATGGGAAAGGCCGTGAAAGCAGGCTCGGGAGACGTTTACCTTTACGTGCCGGTAAGATATTCTCGCTCTGCTCGCCGGGATGGAGCGGGCAGGAGGAAACGGGCGTGCGCCAATGGCGCTGCCCTTCGGGATGGAGAACCACACGATGAAGCGTCATCTGATGCTGACTGCCGCCTTTGCACTGTTTGCCACGGCGGGGATTGCAGCCGAACCCATTGAAGGCAACTGGAAGACCGCCAGCGGCGAAACCGCCGTGATCGGCTCATGCGGCGGCGCCTATTGCGTGACGCTGAAGACCGGCCAGCACGCCGGCCGGCAGATCGGCAAGCTCGCCGGCAGCGGCGGCACCTATAATGGTGAGATCACCGATCCGGCCAACAACAAGACCTACAGCGGTTCCGGCGCCGTCAACGGCGATACGCTGAAGATGAAGGGTTGCGTCATGAAGATCCTCTGCAAGACGCAGACCTGGAGCCGTCTCTAGCGCGCCGAACAGGGTCGGCGGCGGTGGCAATATCTTGCCGCCGTTGGCTCCCGACGCGCCTCGACGGCTGCTTCGCGTGGCTCCTGCCATGCAAGATATGGAGGCAGATGCCTTCAGGAATGCATTTTTTGCAGGCATCAAAAAATTTGTTTGCCTCTTGAATCCGTCGCACGCCATACATGATGAAGCACTCCGGTCGGAGCGTTTTCGCTTTGCCTTATTTACGCGACCTATAGTCACATTTCTGACATCTAATTTATAGCGCCTTGATAAGGCTTGCTGTTTTCGCACTGCAACATAAAACGTCTCCGTGGGCCCCGGTCGCCCACCGCTCCGGCATCGACGGAATTTCATCCCCAGGTTGCGGAGAAAATTACCGCACTCGGATTGTCAATGTCTCGTTGACAGCGGATTCCGATTTCTGGTCTTCCGCCTTCCGCTTTTCGGTCCGATATCAGCCTCAGCAAACGGCACACTGCTTTGCTCACGTTGAAAGGAATACGAAGATGTTGAAGTCCATTCGCTCGTCCCTCGCCATCGCCCTCGTGGCATCTGCTGCCTTCGGCGGCGCCGCACTGGCCTCCGGCGACTACTATGATGGCGCTTCCGCCGAAACTGCCGCAACCGTTGATCTCTTCCAGACCAGCAGCATCGGCACCGAAGCCAAGGCTGACCGCGCCGCCGGCATGACCGCCGTCTCCGACCAGAGCGTCGATCACGGCGACTATTACCAGGGTGCGAACCGCCCGCTGTAACAACCCACAGCAACACCCGAAGTTCATTCAAGACATCGGCCCATGCACATCAGGTCGCAAACTTAGTGCAGGGCCAACATCCCAAAGGAT